>JAAGZR010000163.1 GCA_024206155.1 Aliivibrio sp. | reverse complement strand
TTACCGCTTCGTTATATCCTGCCAATAAAGCAACACCATTCTCTTCAGGTGTACCTTCAGCTTTAACAAAAACTGTAGCTGCTCCCGATAAAGCTGTGTCTATAATATCAGCCATAGTAAATGCTTGACGTTTTGCGTTTAATTGAGCAGAACCTTTATTCTCTGTATCTACAGCACCTGCGACTGTATGAAATTTTTGTGTGTTTGGGATTAGTGCCATGGTTTATTTTTTATAGTTTTATAATTTTATATTCTGTTTCGTTTTTTTGTTTGTATGAAAGCTTTGTATGAGCATTAGAACTAGTAGCTACTATTCTACCTTCAAAGTCCAACTCACTTGAATCTAAATCAAGTAATTCCCATAAATAATTTAAAAAAGTGTTTACCACATTTAAATCTTTTTCTTCAAGGTCCAATCTATATTTTGACTGAATCTCTTTCATTTTTAAAATATCATCTTTTGAGTAATTGAATGTTTTATTAATTAATGTATCTTCTTCTTCTGTGGGTTTGTAATTAAACATTAACTTCCAATCTGAATTTATTCCTTCTTTTAAAAAAATTTTTTTTTCTCCATCAGAAATGTGACCTAAAATTTCACTTACATTGATTTCGCTATTTTTTTGTTTAAATAAGTTTTCCATTTTTTTATATTATAAAATTATTAAGGTAACGTTACTGATGTCCAATCTGCTGTTTTCAAACAATTTGTAACCTGTCCTGTTCCACTAACTGTCCAATCATTTGCTATAGAGTTCCAAACTTTACTACCATCTCCAATTGTTGGAACACCACTTGTTGTGCATTCGTATAATGATTTAGATAAAATAGTAGTTCCTGAATTCCTAAAAGAGTTACTTCCTCCTTTACAATTAAAGTATTCTCCCTTATTAGTAGGATGACTTGATGTAAAAGAATTATTTCCTCCCGTACAATTTCTATAAAGACCACCGTTATCAGTAGCTACGTTATGTCCAAATGAATCATTTCCTCCTGTACAACTATTAAATGAAGTATTGAAGTAAATTTCAGTTGCCTCAGATCCAAAAGAATCATCACTTCCATAACATTCATCATAACTTCCACCTACATCTAAACCTAAATAACCAAAAGCCTGAGTCCCTGCCGCCCTACAATTGTTAAATGAACCACGAATTTGTGTTGTTGACCATCCAAAAGAACGCCATTTAGACGAACAATTTTCAAATGTTCCAAAACCACCAATGCTATTTCCTAAGCCTGAACCAAAAGAAAAACCACTAGCTTTACAATTAATAAAATTACTATCAATTATACCTGTTTCATCAGGGTCAATTCCAAAAGAATACAATCCAAAAGCTGTACAATTAGAAACTGTTAAACGCTCTAATTGACTTCCTATATATATAGAATATGAATTTAAACCCGCTTGATTAAAATCATATCCGGTAGTTTGTACATCGTCAAGTACTGTACTTAATCCATTTATTGTGATATCTACACCATCAGCATCACTTCCTGCTGTTATTTTTATGTCAGCACCTTGTATAATAACGTCAGACTGTCCCGTTGATGATGTTACATTTACTAATCCATCTATGATCCAATCTGTATTTATTTCATATATTCCCGGCTCAATTACTAAGTTAGCCGCAACAGGTACATCAATCAGATACAATCCACCACCAAAGTTATCAAATGGTTCATAACCCGGAGTATTTGGATCAGTACCTACAATTTCATTTCCATCTTCATCATACATTTTTGCATAAAATAACTGTGCTCCCGGACCCGGCAGAATTCCTCCAATAGCATCTTGAACTACTACTGTAGCTGTCACTCTATTAGGTTTACCTGCAGTTGTACTATAAGTCATTTGACCTGTATACGTTTGTCCTACTACAGGCAAAACAGGAAAGTCAGTCGGCATAAATCCCGAAAGAGCTTGATATTGCCACACTCCTGTTGGTAGACCTGCATAACCTTGAGGAAAATAAAGTATGTTACATAAAACTCCAAGGTTTGAAGTACTTCCTTGTATTGTTGTTCTATAAGTTGATACTTTAGTTTTAGCTTCTTCGTAACCTTTTAATAAAGCTACTCCGTTTTCTTGAGGTGTGCCGTCAGCTTTAACATAGACAGTATTAGTGCCTGATAAGGATGCGGTATCTATAATATCTTGCATGGTAAAAGATTTTCTATCTGCGTTAGCCAATCTTGAACCTTTATTAGAAGTATCCACATCACCTGATTGTGTGTGGAACTGTTGATTAAGTGGTATTAATGCCATATTATTTTTTATTTACTGCAGCCAAAGTTTTTTGCAAAATTTGCCATCTTGACCACACTTGGGTTGTATTTACTTTTTCTTTTCATTACAGCACTTGCTGCACTACAGACAGATTTGTTAGGCATGTTTTTCTTTGCCCAAGCTGTAAATTTACCTGCGTTGGATTTTTTAATTTTTATGTCTGCCTTCTTTGCCATATTATTTTATCATACAAAGATACTAATATTTTCCTTGTCTATTTTTCGGAGATGACTTTGTGCTTCCTCCTTTTCCTGCCCATAATTTTTTACATGCCCAATAACGAGCTGTAAGTTTAGACTTAGCAGTCCCACACTTGTGTCTAGCTCGGAACGATTTCCTAGCTGCTGCACTATAGTTATGACCATAGCCTTTAGCACCAAAGTGAATTAGTTTTTCTTTTCCCCCTTCACAAGCCTTAACCATTTTTTTCTTACCGGCTCTGTCTGAAGCAACAACTCTGTTGCATTTCATTTTACTTTTATCTGCCATTTTTATTATGAATAAATTCTAATTTCAAATGGAGCAGCCTCAAGAATATCATCACTAGCAGTACCGCTTGCTCCTGTTTCAACAGTAATTAAATCAGGCTGCGATACTTTAGCCTTTGGTTGTTCTGCATTAGGGGTAGTTGGAAAACCATAGTTGATCCAAATCTGAACTTTAGTTGCAGGATCAAAAATTGGACTATCCGCTGTAAGGGTATATACACCCGGACTAACTCTTCTCCATGTAAGGGTTGCACCTGTACTATTCTCAAACAAACTTACGACTTCAGGATCTTGAGTAGATTGCTGAGTTAGTAATGCAGAATATACATTATAACTCACAGTACCTCCACTTTGAATAGATCCTACCGTAATATTTTTAGTTGCATCATTATCTGATTTATCGGTTATAACAATCAAATCATCGCTTGATGCATTAACGATTGGATACGAACCTGTGTTGCTTATCTTTGCCATAGTTTATCTTTTTGTAAATTTTTTTGTTACTCTTCCTGCCTTAGTATTTGCTACTACCGTTTTACCTTTACGACCTGCAGCTTTTTTCTTACGAGCTGTCTTTGCTCTTTCTGCTTTGGTCATGGACTTAGCTTTAGCTAATGGCAAACATCGATCAGGGTTCTTTTTATTTTTACTTGTACCACAAGCTCCTTTAATAGAACCGTCAAGTCCTATACGG
The DNA here is from genome assembly GCA_024206155.1 of Aliivibrio sp. Lineage (GTDB taxonomy): Bacteria > Pseudomonadota > Gammaproteobacteria > Enterobacterales > Vibrionaceae > Aliivibrio. The sequence continues at coordinate 31,693 of JAAGZR010000163.1, read as the reverse complement.
ACCCATTTCTCTTCTCGCCATTTTTTAAGTTCACCCATTAATATCCTGAAGATTTAGTTTTCTTTTCCATCCCGTAATTAGGATTGTTCTTCATTTTACCTCCATACATCTTAGCACATGATGAGGCTTGAGCTTTCCCTACTGCATTGTAAGGGAATACTTTCTTTTTTCCGCTTGGTAATTTTACTGTTGGCATAATTATTATTTTATAAATTTAGCTATACGGTCAGCTGCGGTTATCTTAGGATTATTATCTATTCCATGAATTACACTTTGCCTTCCGAGGTTATTACTCTTTCCACCGTTTTTTACTCTAGGACGGTTTCCTTTTTTTAACTTACTCATTTCTTTTTACCTTTTGCACCCTTAGCGTAATTAGGGTCTTTACAATATTTACTTGCTGCCATATTCGCATACGCTGACGGATATGTATCAAAAGTTCTCTTTGCCCAAGCTATTCCTGCTGCACAAATTTTATTTCCTTTTTTCTTTGTTCTTCCTTTTGCCATTATGTTGATTTAGCTTGTATTACTATCCATTGTGTTCCATCAGACCAAACTGCACATCCATTAAATGCTTTGTTGATTTCATATGTTGCACCTCCATCTATAGTCTCACCAACAGGTGCGGCTAAGTCAATTTTAGTATTAGCACCTATTGTACTATTATTTACAAAACGAATCTTTCTGTAAGGTATAGCTGTAGCACTAGGAAGAGTATATGTATACGTTCCGGAGTTACCTACCCAATCAAAGTCAACTATGTTGACCATTTCAGTAAGTGTGCCTGTTCCTCCCGGCGAGGCAGTCACAAACAATACAGGTTCAACTTTTATAATTGATTCTGAACAAGAATCACATATGTCATCTATGGTGTATGCATCTCTCTTAGAGTTCAGACTTGCTGAACCTCTGTTAGACGTATCAACAGAAGGAGATACTCCATGAAATTTTGTACCATCAGGTATTGACATAACTACGACTTTTTCTTTGTTCCTTTAAATCCTTTGAAGCTAGCAAGTCCTACTAAAGTATTACTCGCTGTCTGTCTTGAAGGTTTTCTAATATTATTCTTGACATTGTTATTACCTAGGATTACATTTTCAGCTTGTGCATTTTTAACTGCTAAATCTGCAACTTGTTTAAAACTCGCAAGGGATTTATTTAAATTAGCAGATAAGGGACTCGACCCTATCTCTGTTTTATTTTCGTTATCTTTGCTCATAGTGCAAAGTTAATTAAATTAAATTTATTAGTGGATTCGCAAAACTACCTGAAATATTGGAGAGTAGTAAGATACTACATCAAAAAGAAATACAACCTTACCACAGCTGAGTTAGAGGTTCTTTTGTTTTTAAAAAGTGAAGGACGATTCTCTCGTGATGACTTTCAAAAATTTAATGAAGTTATTAGTTGGGACAAGAAACGTTTTGAGAAACTAAGACAAGAAGGATGGATAGAAAAGTTTAGAAACAGAGTAGGCAAAAGAAAAGCTTTGTATCAACTGACCTACAAATCTAAAAGAGTTATAGCTTCAGTATATTCAAAACTAAACGGAGATGAAATACCTACGTCTGTATTTCAAGATAAAAGTTATATGGACAAAGTATATAGAAACCTTATAGAACAACTACGACATCCCTCTCCTGAATAACCGTAATCTTTTTTCCTTCTATTAAAAGTGTGTGAGCATTTCTTACATCGTAATATATCTCATCATTAGCATGTATGGTCTCTACTTCAGTTCCTACAGAATAGACTTTACCTTTTTGATATCTTCGTTTCTGAGCTTCTTCATTAGTCAGTAATATCCCTGACTCTGTTTTTAGCTCTTCTTCTATAGGTTCAATTAAAATATATTTACTTATTGGTTTCATTTAATTTCTTTTTTTCTTGCTATAGTAATTATAGCATTGGTTGAAAGTAAAGTAACTGCAACAGAGATTGCGTTTTGCAAAGCTGACCTTGTAACTTTAACAGGATCTATAACTCCCATCTTGATCATGTCACCCCACTTCTCATTTTTAACGTCATAACCTTCACCCCACTCACGAACCTTAGATTCATAAGATTGGTATATGAGGTTGTCTGTTCCTGCGTTACTTAAAATTTGAGCAAGTGGTGCTTTCAACGCAGATCCTAAAATTGCGTAAGCAATTTTTTTCGCAGAATTTTCATCCATATCCTCAGACAAACCTTCGTATCTCTCACCTATGGTAAACAAAGAGAGTCCACCACCGGGCAGGATTCCTTGTTCAAGTGCAGACTTTACTGCACACACCGCATCGTCCACTCTATCGTAGAGTTCTTTTTGTTCGAGGTCTGTATTTCCACCAACGTATATCACACCTATGCCACCGGTTAGTGAAGCGATTCTTTTCTCTATAAAGTTTTTAAGTTGCTTTTCTTTGGCTGCCTCATGCTGAACCCACAACTCTTCTACTCTTTTGTCTACAGCTTCTTGATTGTCTGATGTGTCATCTTTAATGATGATACTTGAGTCACGCCCAACTATCACCTTGGAACAATGACCCAAGTCACCAAAGTTTATTAAGCTCAAATCATCTCCGGTCTCACCACTAAAGTATGTGGCACCTACCGCAAGAGCAATGTCGTTCATCAGCTCATGCTGTCTGTATCCAAAGTCAGGCGGTGCAACGTTTACAATCTTGAGATTGTTTTTCATTACATTGGCTGCCATTGTATTTATGAATCCTTGAGAGCAAGGTGCAATGATCATGAGTTTCTTTTGCTCGTTGATGATTGGCTTGAGTACGTTTTCTATTTGTAGTATGGTATTGATCTCGGTATCACATACAAGCACATGCACATCTTCGTATACACATTCGTCATGCTTGTGGTTGTTGATAAACAAGTGCGATGTCCAACCTCTGTCGATCTTAATCCCTTTAGTACTTTCGAAAAATGTTTCGTGGGTTTTCGATTTCTCAACGGTGACTATCCCATCCTTACCAACTTGTTTGTAGATGTCGGCAATTTGTTTTCCTATCTTCTCATCGTTGTTCGCTGAGATGATCGCCACATCTTTTAATTTATTACCCGATACTTTCTTGCCTTTCTTTTGCAGCTCATCAATTATAATCTCACATTCAGACTGAAGTATCTTCAAAACCTCTGTACGGTTCACACCGTCCTCTATCTTTACCATACCCTCTTTGACCAAAGCCTCGGTGAGTACAATGGCTGTTGTCGTTCCATCACCTGCTGAGGTTGCGGTCTTGTCCGCTGCTTCCTTCATAATGCGAACCGCTAGGTTCTCTACAGGATCAATAAGGTAAATGGACTTGGCTACAGTAACACCATCTTTGGTAACTGTAATGCCATGGGTATGTTCTTGGGATTCTATAAGGACTGTGTTTCCTCGTGGACCTAAAGTAGATTTAACTGCCTTGGCTATTTTAGTAATACCACTTAACAGTTTCTCTCTGCCTTCAGAGTCGAAGTGTAGTTGTTTTGGATTCATTTTAAATTTAATTAGATTATCTTTAGCAAATATAAAAAATAATTTTTTAATATGGACGATTGGATTTTAGAGATTGCCTTTCACTATCCACACGATAGATTCTTAGTAGGATGGGAAATGATTGAACCCGATGAACAATATAACTACTTTACCTTTAAGCTCTATTTGTTTATAGCCACACTCACATTAGACGTTACCCCACAAGAGTAATGTTTACCCCCGTTAAGTAATCAAGAGTAATCTATGTCGAGATGTCGACTTTTTACCTCCCTTACTCTCTCTCTCTTATTATACACATGAACATTTTATTTCCATATACGAGGCTTCAAACTTAACATTCTTAACATTTTATAATTAATATATTGATAATCAGTTAGTTACAAAATTAAAGTCGACATAAAGTCAACATAAAGTCAACATAAACATTCAAAAGTCAACATAAATTAAAGCTAAGTACTAGATAAAATACTGCAGGAACACTAGAATATATAAAATCTAATACCTCAGGATTTCCTTTTCCTAAGTACCAATCGTATATAATTTCCTTTAATCCATATATTAATATAGATACAAAGAAACCATTTACGGAAAATAAATATACCATTGGGAAAGCTGTGATCCCTCCCCAAAAGAAATGTAATAACTTGTCATTTGGAATCTTATTCATAATTATAATATTAAGGTTAAAAAAAAAGAGGAAGCCTGAGAAGCTTCCCCCTTAAATATGGTTAGTCAAAACACTACTAAAAACTAACCGAACACAAACTACTCACTAGTTTATCTTTTGAATAGATCAATGTTAGCTTGAGATAACTCATTACCCTCTGCTATCATCTGAACCTTATCATATCTTTTCTTTGAAGCTCTCATTTGAGCTAACTTAGTAATACCCATCTCAGGAGACGGTGCCATATTAATTAATCTACCATCCTTAATAGTGTATCCTTGCATCGATGGTGGAATGTTAAACTTGTTTTTCATAATACCTTTGTTTGTTTGTAACAAAGATAATAAATTTATTCTTATGGTTAGAGTATTTGGGTTATATATAGTCACACACAATACACCCCCCTCAGAAAAGTCAGATTTTTTTTCGATCGATTTTACAAAACCAAAAACGCAATGCTGATTTTTTTAGCTTTTTTTTTGACGTACCCTGTACCATATCTGTTGTAGCTTCTAATTTTTTAGCATTTCCCCTGTACGATTAGTTTACCCCTGTACATAAACGTACCTTCCCTCGTATACCTTCTCCTAAACCACCGAGAGAACTGAACAAAACTCTTACAGATTAACCTTCCCTCGTTAGGATCTGTACGAAACGTTTGACGCTAAAACAAACGTAAATAATTTTACGCTCATAACTTACTGACTATCAACGATTTAAAAAGAGAATAAATAATATTATAAAAAAAAAGTTGCATAGTATTATGAATTGAAATATATTTGATAAAAATTTAATAATAATTTAAACTAAAACACACAATGGAAAATAAAAATTTCACTTTAAAAAATCCACTTAAAATTTACATTTGGTCAGTTAAATCAGTTGGAAACAAAAGAATGATAATGTTTACTTTACAATTATCCCCTAAAGATTTTGATTTTCAAGTTGGTCAATTTATTGGCTCTCCTATTACTGAAATGAAACTAATAGGATATAAATATGTAAAAGATCATTTTGGACATGATGTTGAAGAAACGTTTCAAAATACAAATAAATTTATGAAACAGTCTATACTTGATCATCATAACGAATTATATGCAAATGAAATATAGTCGTTTGAGCGACTCGAAATAGGCATTAGGCTCAAAGCGTTCCACCCAAATGGGTGGGAGTTGTAAAACAAATAATAATTTAAACAAAACACACAATGAGAGTACAAATTTCACCTACGGCAACACAAAACGTAAAGTCTAATTCTAACAGACTTCGTTTCCTTAACATAGAAGATATTGAATTTCAAATGTCTGTTCTAAAATTAGGTATTGCATACCATATCACAATGAGAGATAGAGCGAGAACAAATAAAGACTTTAATTTTCACGAAAAAAAACAACGTCTGTACGGAAGCGTTTATGTATGGTTACAAATGACTGACGTTTATAAGAGTGAGCAAACAAGACAAATGATGGAGAGAGATATATTAAAATCAATGTAAAACCACCTTACACCAATTCGCCTCGCTATGAAAATAGCGGGGTTTTGGTGGTAAAAGGCAATAATGCCATATCATTCAAACTATATAATATGAGAATTTTAGAAACAAAAGTTTACACTATTGATGAACATCCAAACAAAGATTTGTGTTTTGATTACATCCGAGAAAATTGGCACGATTTGAATCAACATTCTGTTGATGAATTTGTGAATAGTTTAAAAGCATTGCAACAAAAAATTGGTGGAGATTTAGATTATTCAATTGGTCAATTTCCAAGCAGAGGCGAATTTATTTCTTTTAAGAATTATGATAAAGATAGGTTAGCAGAATTAGATGCTTCTACAACTGAATTAACAGGTGTTTGTTGGGATAATGATATCATAATAGCGTTAAAAAATGGAGATATTTTTGAATCTATAAAATCATTACACGAAGATTCATATCACATCTATAGTAATCAAGGCTTGGAGGATTTATGTATGGCTAACGGATATGAATTTAACGAACAAGGTAAAACTATATAATATGAAAGAATTTAAAAAATTACTGATAGAGTATAAAACCATAATCGATTTAGGTTATGACAAAGGATCATCAAGAGACTACACACCTGATGCTATGTCTTATGACATTCAAGGTTTCATTGACTTGTATTATGGAGATTTTCAATACGAAAGTTTCGAGGAAAAGAAAGAAGAAATTGAAAAGTATATGCCACAACTAAGAGATGCAGTAAAGCATGGAAGAAAATATAAAAAGTGGTTAACATCAGAATACAACTATACGTTTGGATGATCATAAAAGGGGAGTTCATCTCCCCTCTGTTTATCGGTGTGTGCCGATACTGATGAAGCCAAAAGGCAGAAACAGAAACTTAAATTAAAAAAAACACTATGAATGCAAAAAAGTTAGGCAAGTTAGCCAAGAAGATTCAAATTAGTATATTGGTTGTTACTCCAATATATTTCATCGTCAGAATATTAATCTCAATAATACATTAAAATGGAAACATACACACCAAAAGAAGCAATCGAAAGAAAAATTTCAGACTTCGAATTTAAATATAGATTAGATATTGATCTAACTGATCCATCACTATGGGAAGGAATGCAAAACGAAGATCAATTTTATGAGTTCTTTGATTTACTAATAGACAGAGTCCACGAATTAGAATTCATTTACTATGGTAATTCAATAAAATATCTAATGGAGAATGATGCAAGTTTAAACGAGTCTATCCAAATGGCGATTGATTGTGGGTTTGAGATCGAGAAGTTAAATAGCGAATTACTCGCCACCCTTCATCATCAAGCAACTCAGTTGAATGCTTTAGATCAAGCCTTCGAAGAATTAAATCGTTTGTTTAATGATTATTTGAAAGTGAAGTAGTATTTTCTTCAACTTCAACACCTACCTCACTATGACGATAGTGGGGTTTTGGTGGTAAAAAATGTAACGTAAGTAAATGAAAAAAGTCAACAGAATTGACCGAAAATCGAAAACCATTGACTTGTTGTTTATAACACTTCAAAGTTACGGATTTTTTTCAAATAAAAAAAAAAAAATAAAAAAATTTAACATTTAAGATTTGGTTATTACGAAATCTTTATTTATTTTTGATCAATTATTTATTAAAACACTACAAATGAAACACTTTAAACACTTTAACTTAATCGAGAGACTTATTGTATTCTCTCTATCAACATTATTGATATTCTTTTTTTCAATGTTGATCATTCGCTTATTTATTAACGGAGTTCCAAACTCATTAAGTCTTGGTATTTATGGATAAGCATTATATTTTTGACTACATACAGACTCGAGATGGACACAACATAGGTTGGATCTATCCGAGCAATCAAAATGAGATCGTTGATCCTTGCAATGAATTGTACTACGACATTGACAATATGCGTTTAGATGCTGAGCAGATCATAAAAGACGGACATACCTTCACAAACCATTTCTTTGATGAAGAAGAAATTGAAGAGTGGGAAAAAGAGCGTGACCGATGCGAAGAATGTGACGGAGATGGATTTATAATGTCTCCCACTTATGATGATCCTTTTTACGAAGAGCCTTGTCCAAATTGTAATGACGAAAGCGACTTTGAATACGAAAGATCACAAGACAAATAATTTTTTGTGTGTTTCAATGGGAGAGATCGAAATTGTTTTCCCTCTCCCATTTTTTTACCACAAACCTTAATTAAAAAAAACAAAATGAAAGTAAGAATTCAACAACGAAGCGTCTACCATAAATTTGCTGAGGTGGAAATAGAGATAGATAAAAATGATTTTCAGGACTACTTAAGGGTTAACAACGCACCAAAAGGTGCTACTGCAGAAGATTATATATCAGACTATCTTATAGACAACGAACACTTATACACAGATAGTATAGATGATAAAATAAGTAAAGCATCTTATGAGTTTGGTTTTGGTACCGACTACGATGCCAATACTCATTATAACTCGCATATGATCGACTCTCAGTCTGAATCCGAATGGAGATACGAATGTGACGAACTAAAAATAGGAGGACACTTATGAAATATATAATCCTATCCAAACTAAGAGATCTTAGGGACAGAACACCTTGTGATGAGGAGTCACATAGACATTGTGGATGCGAAAGGTTTGATGAGATAATAGATTTAATAGACGAACATTATTATGAAATATAAATTAAAAGCAGTACGAGTTTCTGAATTTGATATGGTTGGAGATGAATACTATGGGGATACACCCTATGGTGTTTGTCTCGATGTTTATGATCAGGACGGAAACTTTATAGAAAGTGGGACAGATTGGTCATATTTTCAGACCGAAGAAGAAGCAGAAGCCTATTGTATAAAATATAATCTAAAAAACTTATGACTAGAACAGAATTTATTTGGCTATGTTGCCTACACAACGTTGATCCTTCCATAGCTTTGGAAGATGACAGAGTAAAAGAAATACTAAAAACAAATAAAGATAGTACGATTCAACACCTAGCGTTGAGTCAACATCTATCAATTAACTTTTAAAATTTAATAAAATGGGAAGATATTATTGGGGAGATATAGAAGGCAAATTTATGTTTGCAGTTCAGCCAAGTGATGCAGGAGAAAGATTTGGTGCTGAAATGGTTGAAGAAAGAATGTTAACAGATGATGATCACTGCATTGATTATGTAGTAAAAAGAGACAAGTATGACTTTATCAGCAAAGAACTTGAGGATATTGAAAGTACAGGTATAGTAGATCGTATTAATGATATGTTTGAGAAGTATCAATATGGATACAACGACAAGATTTTAAAGGAGTTTAAAATTACAGATCAAGACATGCGAAACTATGCAGATCACAGATTAGGTAAAAAAATAATCGAATACTTTGATAATTTTTCTAAAGAGTCAGCTTGTTATTTTGAAGCAGAACTTTAGGTAATGTCTAAATTATTTCGTAATTTAGTTTAAATTATAATCAAAACACTATGGCTGAAATAAAATTTACAAAAGCACAATACAGAAAAGAAGCACTAAAGATACTAGAACTTAGTGGTTTTTCTGTTGACGTTTTATGGCACACAGACGATGTCATAAAAGATTATCCTTGGCTTGATAAAGAACAGGCACTTGAGATCTTAGAAAAAGCTTTATCAAGTGAGAGAGTTGTTGAGGAAATAAATATTGAGATAAAGAATGTTATTTCATCTGAATATCCTGAAAAAAATCTAGCTGAGATGATCCTTGAAGCAAAGAAACAAGGCTTAGATAAGAGATACATTCAAGCACTTCAAAATAAATTTGGCAATGAGTAGGTTAATCAAAATGAATGATGGGTTTTGTTGGTGGGACGTAACCGACAAAGCTGAACAGATCTTTGCTTCTGATTCGATTGAGTTGTATATTTTATACGATGATCGAAGCGAAAGTTTAATTGAAAGTATTGATGAACTTGTGATGGCTAAGTCATTGAATCTCAAGGTAGTAATGGAACTAGGTTTTGTCAACGAAAAACCAAATCTTTGGAATAAATGTAAACGAATACTTAACAACGGGCATTGGTACATTAAATTATCTGATGCTCTTAAAACACTATAATTAAATGGCACGAATAACACATTGGACAATTAAAGTAAAGTGGGATAATGGAACTGAAGAGTTTCTTGAAGATATCCCAAACTATGTAGCATCTCCTGTTGATGAGATGTTAGATGAATTAGAACAAATAAAAACTGAAGAAGAACACTATGAAAACTACGGAAGAATTAATAAAAGAAGTAGCGAGGGACGTAGTCCTTCTCTTGCTTGAAAAGAACAAGGCGTATGGAGATACTGCCAACAATCCACCTAATATTTTTAGTAAGCTCTCTCCTAAAGAAGCAATTCTATGTAGGCTTGATGATAAGCTAAGCAGAGTAAAGCACAGAGGTATTACAGATAAAGTAGAAGATACTATTACAGATATCATCGGATATTTAATCTTATATAAGGTGCAAGAGAGAAAAGAACAACTAATAAAATCAAATGAAAAATGAAAATAAATATTTTTAATGAATATGTCAACAGGGTTTGTGGTTTGTATGGCATAAAGGAACAGGAGTTATTTAAGAAAACAAAAGTTAGAGAGATTGTTGACGCAAGGCATCTTTTATATTACCTCTGCTTCAAAAGACCAATGAAAATTATATATATAAAAACTTTTATGAGTGAAAGAGGATATGATATCGGACATTCAAGTATAAGCCATGGCATACAAATGGTTACAAAGCTTCAGCAAGATGATGCTGATTATAAAAGATTTATATTAGGTTTACAAAATGCTTATGAGTTTCAGTAGACTTTCATTAAGAGATGTTTGGGAAGAAGCAAAGCACGATCTTTATTCTTCCAATTTAGATGCAGATGGGTATGAAGCTCGATTAGTTTATGGAATAAAAATAGTTTATGACATTGAAACTAAAAGAATAAACATATATAATACTGCAAGAGGTGGGGATTTTTATAATGAAGTAAACAATCTTTATCCATTCATCGAGGGTGGTTGGAGATATGGAGTTTACATAACCACACTAGAGAATTACAAACATAAGTTAGACAGGATCGAAGATGCCATTCGTGAAGAAGTAAATGCGACCAATAATCCAAAACAAATAACTTCTTTAAAGAATGCAAGGGTAAGAATATTAAATAAGTATAATAGAATAAGTGATAAATTAAATAAATTATAATAAAATGAAACAATTAAAAACAGTAAACATCAAAGGAAAACAATACGTTGAAGTAAATGAAAGACTAAGATACTTTCGTGAAAACTATCCAAACTATTCATTAACATCAGAAGTATTAGACAAGACGGAAAACTCTATCTTAATTCTTGCTTCAGTTATAAATGAAGATGGTAAAATTTTAGCTACAGGTATGGCTGAAGAAGAAAAAGGAAGTACATTTATAAACAAAACTTCTTACGTTGAGAATTGCGAAACTTCTGCATGGGGTAGAGCTTTGGGTAACTTTGGAATTGGAATAGATACATCGGTTGCTTCTGCAAATGAAGTAAACAATGCTATTGTTAACCAAAACAAATCTACTAAAGAAGTGACAATGGATCTTGATCAAGATAAGATGCAAGATGTACTTAAGTATGTGGTAACTCACAAATCAAAAGGTCTTGATTGGATTGTAAGTAACATCAGTAAGAAATATAATGTTACTACTTCTGTAAAGAATAAAATTAAAAAGACTTTAGAAGATGCAAAGTAAGATAACAAAAAAAATTATTAACTTACTGAAGTCTGATGCAGAATATTATGGAGGGATTGGTAAACAATTCCTCTCTAATTCTGACATAGGAACTCTGTTAAAAAACCCTACGATGTATGGTGTACCTCAGCCTGATAATAAGGCTTTTATTATGGGTCGATACTTTCATTGTAAAATGCTAGAGCCTGAAAAAGTAGACGAGTATTTAATTGCACCTGTAATGAGTAGAACTGCAAAAGCATACAAAGAATTTTGTGCTGATCATTTAATTCCTTTTGCTCTGCTTAAAAATGAAAAGCAAAAGGTAGATGAGTGGTGTGATGTTATGCTAAGCAACTTTGACTTCTATGAATTGATTCAAGATAAAGATAATAAATATGAAGAGCCAAATGTAAAAAACATTGGTGAGTTGCATGGTGGTGCATTATGGAAAGGCAAAGCAGACATAGTTCACAAAGATTATATCATTGATCTTAAGACTAGTGGGGACATCACTAAATTTAAAAATAGTATTTACAATTACAATTATGATTCACAAGGTTATATATATCGTGAACTCTTTGGTAAACCAATTCTATTTCTTGTTATCGACAAGTCGACAAAAGTTTTGGGAATGTTTGATTTATCTGAAGAGAGTTACGAGAGAGGTAAGTATAAAGTGGAACAAGCTCTTGAGGTTTATCACAAATACTTTTCAGAAAACAAAACAGAAGATATCAAGTCACATTATCTACGACATACTGTGTAGATTGGTATATAAGTTTAAAAGAAAAAGGACACATTATGTTATTTACGTTCCATTGGAACATAATAATGTCCTCGATTACAACAAGTGTGTGATCCAAACTATAGAGCTGATGGAACAAAACTTAATAATTAAAAATAAAAATTATGGCACAAGCTGAAGAAAAAATCTTTGCTGATGGATTCTCATTCAAACGTAGAGAAAATGCACCTGACTTTGTAGTAGGTAGAATCAATGTAAAAGTTGACGATGCAATTTCTTTCTTGAAAAAGAATCAAAAGAATGGATGGGTAAACCTAAATTGTAATCAAGCTAAGAGTGGTAACTACTACTTAGAGTTAGATACTTTTGTTCCGAATACCAATCAGAACAAAACACAACAAGCCAAGGTCGAAGCCGATCTTCCATTCTAATTAATAAAGGGGGAGAATGTCAAGAATGTAAAGATTTTTGTTCCTTCTTCCCTTTTTTTATTTTATTTTTTTTATTTTTATTTTATATATACGAGGCAAGAAAGTTAACATAGTCGACAACTCATTGATAATCAGCGAGAAACTTGACATAAAGTCGACATGAAGTCGACATAAACACTACAAACATGACATTAGAACAGAACATAACTATCTTTAAGAACATAAAAGAAACAGATACTCCGTTTCATAGACCAATAGAACACATACTACAAAGAATTAAGGATGGAGCCACTAAAGAATTAGTAAAACAAATACGATCAGAGAAAAGAAAGTCTGAAAGAAACGAACTAAAAAAATTATTACCTGCCATATGTTTCTCAGGTATATTCAACAAGAGAAATGACAGCAGTCTTCAAGAGCATACAGGAATTATATGTCTTGACTTTGATGGGTATGAAAAAAACAAAGAGCTTTTACAGGATAAAGAAAACTTAACTAAAGATAAATATGTTTTCTCTGTATTTATTTCTCCATCAGGTTTAGGATTGAAGGTATTGGTTAAGATACCAAAGGATGCAGAGAATCATGTAAACTATTTCAACTCTTTGGCAAATCATTTTGATAACCAAAGGTTTGATGTGACATGCAAGAACTTATCTAGGGTATGTTATGAAAGCTATGATCCTTTAATCTTTGTAAATGAAAACTCTAGTGAGTGGGATAAGATTGAAGAGAAAGTATATGAAGAGAAGCATTCGCTTAGAGACCTACCAACTCTACCAATCACAGATGAAAATAAAATAGTAGAGATACTAACTAAGTGGTGGGTAAAAAAATACCCAATGATCGAGGGTCAAAGAAACAATAACACATTTGTTTTAGCTTCAGCATTTAATGACTTCGGTATCAACAAGTCTTTAGCAAGTTATGTTTTAAATAATTATCAAACCAAAGACTTTGGACAAAGAGAGATACAACAGACTATAGATTCTGCTTATGCACAAACACAAAATTTTGGGACGAAATACTATGAGGATGACGAAAGAATAAACAACATCAAGATAAAATTAAGAAGAGGTATTTCCAAAAAAGAAATCAAGTCTCAATTACTTGACTCCGAAATAAGTGAGAATGTAATTGACTCAGTTCTACAAAGGGTTGATGATGAAAACAAAGAGCAAAAGTTTTGGACTAAAAGTGACAAGGGTGTTATCAAAGTAGTACACATTCTGTTCAAACAATTCTTGGAAGACAACGGATTCTATAAGTATTGTCCTGAAGGTAGCAAGAACTATGTGTTTGTCAAAGTGACTAACAACTTGATTGATCACACAGATGAAAAACAAATAAAAGATTTTGTACTAAATCAATTAATTGAATTGGATGATGCAAGTATATACAATTACTTTGCAGACAATACAAGGTTTTTCAAGGAAGAGTTTTTGTCTTTGCTATCTACAATAGACATTTACTTTATTGAAGACACCAAAAGTACATCATACATTTACTTTAAAAATTGTGCAGTTAAGATAACAAAAGACTCTGTAAATATTTTAGACTACATAGATTTGGGTGGTTACGTTTGGAAAGATCATGTCATTGACAGGAAGTTTAATGTATGTGACACCAATTCATCTGACTACAAAAAGTTTATATCTAACATATGCAAGAACGAAGAAGATCGAGTCGAGTCTATGGAGTCTACGATAGGTTTCTTAATGCATGGTCACAAGAACTTAAGCTATTGTCCTGCTGTAATTTTAAATGATGAGGTTATTTCGGATAACCCTGAAGGTGGTACAGGCAAAGGAATATTTATGAATGCACTTAGCCAAATGAAAAAGGTTGTAACTATTGATGGTAAATCTTTTACTTTTGAGCGTAGCTTTGCATACCAACTTGTATCTGCTGACACACAGATTCTTGTGTTCGATGATGTAAAAAAATACTTTGACTTTGAAAGATTGTTTAGTGTGGTAACTGAAGGTCTTACATTGGAAAAGAAAAACAAGGATGCTATAAAGATTCCATTTAGTAAGTCACCAAAGATAGCGATCACGACTAACTACGCCATCAAAGGAGCGGGTAATTCTTTTGCTCGTAGAAAATGGGAGTTAGAGTTACACCAACATTATAATAAAAACTTTACACCACTTGATGAGTTTCAAAAACTTATGTTCGGTGATTGGGATGATAATGAGTGGTGCTTGTTCGATAATTATATGATCAGTTGCTTACAAACTTATTTAAATAAGGGATTAGTTAAAAGTAAATTTGTAAATTTAAAGATCAGACAACTATCAGCAGAAACTTGTCATGATTTTATTGAGTGGTGTGGAGTTATAAATGGATCTATAGCTAACGAAAGCTTAGCAGTAGATACTAAGATTCATCTTCAGGATTGTTACTACGATTTTATTTCAGAGTATCCTGACTATGGACCGAAAGCAAAGCTCACGATAAGTAGAATAAAGTTTAACAAGTGGATGAAGTCTTATGCTAATTATGTTTCAGGTGCAAATCCTGAAGAAGGCAGAGATACTCAAGGCAGATGGATGAGAATAAAAAGAAAAGATGAAACAACCAATCAGACTAAATTAATATGAGCTTTGACCCTGATGAATTTTTAGATACAGCTTTCAGAAATTCATACGATGTAATTATAAATAATAAATCTGCTCAAGATATGATTGAGTCGGATGTAGGATATTTTGTACATGATCCTTCTGCACCTGACTCAGCTAATGAAGCTTTACTTGAAGAGATGAGAGAATATTTTAGCGACACAGAAGAATATGAAAAGTGTATTGAGATTAATAATTACATTTCAAAAACATTTCTATGAACATAATTAACTATGATCATCTATGTTATTCTGATGAGCAATGTTTAAAACAAGCAAACATACTCAAGCGAGTTATGTTTAAAACTGTGGAAGTAAAAAAGGGTAGAGGTAAAAAAGCATATGTTATTAAGGAATATATGTACAACTCAGAAGGTGATGATGAAGTGAGAGAGAAAATATTAAATACAATAAAACACTATGAAACTAAAATGGAGACCTTATCAAAGGAGGATAATAAATAAAGCAAGAGAAGTAATAAATCAGTATGGGTTTGTTTATCTTGCTATGGAAGTTAGAACAGGCAAAACACTAACAGCTTTGGGCACAGCTCAAGCTTGTGGCTTCAGAAACATTGTATTTCTTACAAAGAAAAAAGCTATATCATCTATCGTAGCTGACTATCAGCTGTTGAATCCAAGTTATAAATGTGATGTAATTAACTATGAGTCCATGCATAAACTAGAGATTAGTCGTTGTGACTTTTTAGTATTGGATGAAGCTCATGGATTGGGTGCATTTCCCAAGCCAAGTAACAGGGCAAAGAATGTAAAAGACTTTATTAGAAGACACAATTGTTGTGTTTGTTTGTTGTCAGGTACACCAACACCTGAGAGTTACAGTCAAATGTATCATCAGGTGTTTGGGATACCGGCAAATCCTTTTAATCATTTCAAAAACTTTTATGCGTTTGCCAAAGACTACGTCAAGATTACTAGAAAAAAAATAAACTCTATGTACATCAATGATTATAGTGGTGGTAAACCAAGTATACTTAGAACAATGCAACCCTATACCATAAGCTACACACAAAAAGAAGCCGGGTTTAAAGTTGAAACAACAGAGAGAGTATTAACTGTTGAGTTGAATCAATCAACATATAACATAGCCAAAAGACTCAAGCGACATAATGTTGTGGAAGGTAATGAAGAAACTATATTGGGTGATACTCCTGCTAAGCTTATGAACAAACTGCATCAGCTTTATTCAGGTACGATTATATTTGAGTCTAACAACGGGACTATACTTGACTATAGTAAGGCAGAGTTTATAAAGAAACATTTTGATGGACAGAAGATAGGAATATTTTATAAGTTCAGACAAGAACTAAAAGCCATCAAAGAAATATTCGGAGATGATATAACAACAGATCTTGATAAGTTTAATTCAACCGACAAGTCCATAGCATTACAGATAGTTAGTGGACGAGAGGGTATTAGTTTGCGTAAAGCAGAAGCTCTTGTTTATTATAACATAGACTTTTCTGCTACAAGTTATTGGCAATCAAGGGATAGGATGACCACCAAAGAACGATTAAAGAATGATGTGTATTGGGTATTTGCAAAAGATGGAATTGAAAATGACATCTATAAAACTGTAATTAAAAAGAAAGATTACACAGTAAATCATTTCAAGAAGGATTTATTATCTTTGTGATATGAGGTTCATAAAGTTCTTGTTGGTATGGATAAGTCAGAACCTTGCTATTCCTTTTTGGGTGGTGGGTCACATTCATCTTTCTGTTCACAGCTTTCATAGTTTAGTTGAGTTACTAAGTTCAATAGGAATGAACCTCATAGTTGCTATTGGATTTTTAATTGACTATAATAATGACCGAACAAAGGATACAGAAGAAAAGAATTAAACAGTTGGAAGAGGATGGTTACTATGTAATTAAACTCACAGTCACTAACAAGAATGGTATACCTGATCTTATTGCTATCCCTAAAGATTCAAATGTTTTATTTGTAGAATGTAAAACAAAGCAAGGGAAAGTTTCTGAGCTTCAGAAATATAGATTGAAAGAGTTAAAACAATATGCTAAGACAGAAGTATACAGAGGTGATTAAGGATTACGAAGTTGATGAATATTTTGTAGAGAAGATAAAAGATCTTCCTATAGACATTGGTTTTGATATAGCAAAACAAATAGATGAAGTTGCATCTGATCTTCCCATCCATGATTTTTGGGAACAAAAGATAGCAGGAGTTTCAGACGCAATGTCAGAGCCTTACTTTTATTTGGTTGAGTTTATGAATCAAGAAGACTTAATACCAATATTTTTTGACTTACATAGAATAGAAATGGACGATTACCTTGACTACTATATTCAAGGCAGAATAATTAAATTAAATAATGACAACAAACGCACAAATGAAATACCTAGAGAAGGTAGTGAATACGGAACTTCAACTAGACATTCAGACGAATACTAGAAAACAAGAATATGTAACCGGAAGATTAATTTTTTCTTACATCTTACATAAAAGAGGTGTAGGATACCAACGAATAGGCAGGTACTTGAATAAAAATCATGCGACAATTATTAATATGGTTAACAAAGCAAAGCACTACTTAAAGTACGAGCCTGATCTTTACAATAAATATTTAATTTGCTTGCAATTATTTGAAAAACAGAACCATCCTGTGTTCTATTGTAGTAAATCTGAACTGATAAAAGAATATTTATCATTAGAAAATACATATTACGAATTGGAAAAAAAGTATTTATATTTAAAAAAAAGTTAAAATTTATTTTGAAATGTTAAAAAATTGTTGTTAACTTTAACACAAGATATGGAATATACTATAAATGATATTGAAAAGATAGTAGATTTTAAAACTTGGAGCGTTAAGCAAAAGGTTGATGAACTTCTTAGATTGGATTGTAAACAATATACAAACCTAGGAATTGACTCTACCAAAACAGAAAGAGATGATGTGAAAAAAACTTCAAGAAAAATATATAGACTTATAAAAAAAGTAGATAAAGGTCTTGGAGACAAGCTCCTTCATTTTATGGATTAGAACTATGGTAACAGCTATGGAGCAAGAGAGAATAAACTACATCAATAACTTGATGCAGAGACTCCACTCCTTAAACGATATCATATATGAATCTCTTTGTGATAGAGAATACGTTGAAGCACAGGAAGCTATTGCTGAATTACAAGCAGAAATAAAGTCTTTAAAAGACTCTTTACAGGATGACCTCTAAAAAATGTAGATGTTGTCATCAAGAAAAAGATTACACAGAATTTTACGATTCAGGTAAAAAAACTATAGAAGGAGTTTATATTAAAGACACTCTTTGTAAAACTTGTAAAAAGAAATACAAGAGGGATAGGGTAAGAGGTATAAGAGATTTTATAAGAGACTATAAAAAAGATTTAAAATGTTCAAGCTGTGGATATTCAAAAGAAACTCATGAAAATTTTACACCAAGAGCTTTAGAGTTTCACCACACTAGCAACGATAAAGATTTTACAATTGGCAATGCAGCAAGCAAAGGCTTGTCCATAAAAGTAATTAAGAAAGAAATTAATAAATGCATAGTACTTTGTTCAAGGTGCCATGCAGAACTACACTCTAATGAAGAAGAAAAAACACTTAGACGATAAACTATTAAATTGTTTTATAGCATTTTTAGGAATTATATTTATCTTAGTTTATCTTGCGATAAAAAATAATCTATGAGGTTTGAGAACGAATCAGATTTAAGTAGAGAAAAAAAAGCTATAAATTATTTTGTAAAAAGATTCGAAGGTTCTTTTAAAAAATTAGGACCAAACGATATTGATTATAAAATATTTGACAAAGATGGTAAGCTGATTGCTTACGCTGAAGTTAAAGGTAGATACAGAACTATAGCTAACTGCTATCCTCTTCCTGTAGCGGCACGAAAAGTTGTTAAGCTATGTGACAAAAGGTTAAACCCTGTAATGATATGGGCATGTGATGATGGTATTGTTTATGGTCAGCCATCACAAATTGAAGGTAGTGTAAAGTGGGGTGGTCGAAAACCAAGAGAAGGTGCAGTCAATGACCAAGAGCTAATGATATACTACGACAAACAAAAAACACTACGATACTTTAGATATTACTAACTTCGATATCTTTTATTAGGTCTTAATCCTCTAGGTTTCTTTATATCTTTCTTGAAACCATCAGTTGCATAGTATAACTTTACTTGTTTCTCAGTAAATACTTTTCCACTTGGACTCTGATATTTATTATCTCCTATCTTTTTAAATGGCATAATTAATTTCCTAGTTTCAATCCTGATCCTAATCTACTTCCTGAACCAAGACCTCCTTTGTTGATTCTGTTTTTACGTTGTTCCTTTTCGTATTCTCTCTGCATTTTTTGAAGTTTTTTATTAAAGTCAATTGAACCTGCAGATTTACTTGAACCTCTTTTGTTTGGACCTTCAATTTGATAGTTAGAATAATTAAGAAGTCTAAGAATCATCTTACCTATATCACCTTCTCTTCCTAGTTCAGAATAGTTATCAAAGAACCTAGATATAGTTGGCATTGGGAGACCTGTTATAGTTGCTATTTCTAAATAAAAATCTTTCATTGCTTTTGCTCTTTTTTCAGGATCTTTTGTCGCTCTCGCTTTTTTTAGCCTTCTAAATGCAGCATTAAATATTTGTAATATACCAACTTGCTTAGCAGAAGTTCCTGCATAAGGTTTATCTGTAAATGTATCTCCTGCTGCTGCGGCTAACTCACCGATAATAAATAGTGCATTAAGGTTTCCTATAATACCTGCTCTTAACAAGTCTTCTTCATCGTCATCTCTCCATCCTCTTAATATTCCCGGTAACCCCATAGACACATATTGAAATAAAGTAGGCATAAAAATATGATACATTAAAAAAGTTCTTATGTTTTGTGTAACAGTTCCTTTATATGCTTTGCCACTCATTGCTCTATATAGTTCTCTTGTAGCTATAATTTCTTTTCTTAAATATTGTTTAGGTGTGGTTAAGAACATATTCATTGCTCTTGCTAATGGATGAGAACTTGTTTGATAATAATCTTTATCCTGCAAGTCAGCCGACTGCTGAGTTCTTTTTGTATCTTTTTCAAACTTTATTATTGCGTAGTCTATAGCTTCTTGATCTGATGCAGTAGGATTTTTCTTTTTATATTCTGCTTTGTAATAAGAATAATTTGGCAGACCACCCAACATAATTGCACCTCTATCACCAAGCTTAGTAGTGTACATAGCAAAGTTTAACAGCCAATCTTTTGTTGGTCTTGGAACAAACTCTTTCATTTTTTCATCACTATAAGTTTCAATAGCTTTCATTATGCTTTGATTGTTTCTATCTTTCATATAGACAGAATTCTCTGTAACCTCTTTCCAAACTTTTAATTGTTGCGTTTTGTTTTTTGCAGCATACTTTAGCCAATTAGAAAAACCAATATCGTTGGCATATGTAAACATGGAAGTTAACTGTTTAATGGTTATTACAGGACTTACCGCAAGCCTTCCTAGAATAAATGTATTGTTCATAAAATTTATCACAGATGCTTTGAATCCTTTAGACTGACCTCTTGTTGCTATTGTGTCAATTATTTTCATGACAAAACTATAAATCTCTTTCCCATGTATATCAGTAATAGCACCCTTCACATATTTATTAGAGAAAAATTTATTCATATCTCTAATAGTTTCACCAAAAGCTGCAAAGTATTCCATTTCATTAATGTATGTATTTAATACATCCATCTGATTCATAGGCTTAATAGGAAGGCTACTATTTTGTCTGACCTTTGTAGCATTTGCACCTACCATCATATTATACATATTACCTTTCCCAAGTAAATTCATTACTTCAATTTCATTTTCACTAACCCCATCTCTGTATATAGTTCCTGCATAAAATCTATTCATAGGTAAATCGGTTCTATATAATTTTTTATATACGTTATTATATTCTTCATATAACGCCGGATATAAAACTTCAACCTGCCAATCAGCAAGTTCTTTTACTTTTGGATCAAGTTTTGACTCAAGCTCTTTCATTACTCTGTCTGCGTTGGCTTGATTTAATTCTTTCTTACGTTTCTTTTCTGCAGCCGAATCATCTTTATTTATTACTTCAACACCATACATATCAGGATTTGCAAATGAAGCTCTATTAGCAGGATCCTTATACATATTATATAAGTAAGCGATTTGGTCTTGACTTATAGGCTCAAGCATAATACCATCTTGTATTTCAATATCATACTGAACTTGCTTTCTATTTTGTCTAGAGATTTTTTTCCAATTTTTACCGTACAGTTCATATAGATATCCTGAAATAATAGATTCAACCTCCATCATTCTCATTTTAAACCTTCTAGATGAAGCATCAACTTCATCTGTAAACATTTCGTTTAATCTTCCTCCAAACATTTCACCCGGAAGCTTATCTATTCTCATCATCAAACCATCCAAAGCCTCTGCAGTTCCAAAAACATACTTGTCGAGTTTACCTAACACTTCAGAAAAGAATCTTTTTACTACGTTCTGTGTAGCTTTCTTTCTTTTTAAATCTTGTTTTCTTTTTTTACTTATCTTAGAAAGTTCTGTTTTAGCATCAGGATCAGTCATGTCTACTACATCACCTGTTATGGCTTCATATCCTTTAGTAAATTGTTCATTATAATATTGATGCATTCTCAAAAGTTCTTCTTGAAGTAATGATCTACCAAACTTAATCATCTCATCAAGTGTAGAATAAATACCATCCAAAACTTTAACTTTTTCAGCATCAATTTCTGACATTAACATTGCGTTATTATATGACATTGCCAACTGTAAGTCAACCATCTCTTCTCTTTGCTCCACCGTTTGTTGAGGTTCAATAGACAGCTCATTAAATCTTTCAAGGAGTTTTTCATTTATCTCCCCCACTTGTTCTTTAGTTGGATTTGGTCCCACTAAATTTGATTTTATTTTATCTATTCTTTTTCTAATAGAATCAGCTATCTTCCTTGGCTTAAGTTTACCCCTTACAACAGCTTGATATTTGCCATTTAAAACTCCATTAATTTTATTTTGAAGCGAGTTAATATTTTTTTCAACAACAAAGTCAGTCACTTCTTGTAAAATATTTTCAATATTTTTTTCAGTAGCTGAGTTTACTTTGTTAATCAACGTCATAACATCTTTCTTTGTTATGAGTTTCTCACCTTTTTTCTCAAAAAATAATTCTCTAGGTAAAGATTTTCTAATAAAGTTTCTTACTTGTGTCTTTATATTCTGTAAATCTTTTGCACCTTTTCTTCTTTGCTTAACAAAAGATTTAGCTGCTTTTATTTTTTCTCCCATATTTTCCGAAGGTCTAATACCTAAAGCACTTTGCATATCAATAAGCATTTGTGCTTGTTGTGTAGAAATTGTTTTAGATTTTTTGTCACCTTCAGCTTTATATTCAGGTTGTTTTTGTAAGAACTCTATAGTTTGATCTGCTATTTGCTGTTCTGTAAGCTTAACCTTTTTTGTTTTGTTAGATTTAATTAGTTTTTCTTCAAAAGCTTTTACTTTATTATATAATTTAATTCCAACTTCAGTCCCTCCTTTAACATTACCAAAACTTTTCGGTAGCTTACTAAATAAATCTACATCAACTTCCATTAATTTATTCACAAGTTTAGCCGGAAACTTTTTGACTCTTACTAAAAAATCTTTTATAACCTCTTCTCTAAAGTTATTTTCTCTAGATTCTTTGATATAATCTTCAATATCTTTTTGCTGTCTTGCTTTGTTTTTATAAGGGTTTATTTTAGATCCTCTTGCATTAGTTAAAAAATAAGATCCACCTCTACCAAATGCATCTACTCTAGATTGCTTTACACCAATACCTTGTGGCAACTCTTTCTTTAATCTATACAAGTCAACTTGTTTAGGAAGGAATCCATTAGTATCCATGTTGTAAAATCTAGCAATTTCTTCAAGTGATCTTTGTTGTCTTTGTTTTGTTGTTGTAACTTTTGCTACTTTTGGAATTGCTCCTGCACTAGATTTTACATTACTTTGTTCAAATTTCTTTTTACCAACTTCTGCTTTTCTTGAAGTAGAAGGTCCTTCTGTATTATATTTTGTATAGGATTCAGTAAGGTCATAGGATTTATAAAACTTATTAGGCTGAAATATTTTATTTATTTTAGCTTTAACAACCCACCCAAACGAAGGATGGTGGTCTACATCTTTAGGATTAGTCTGTGAGATTTCAAAAGTTGTAGGGTCGAACTCTATGAACGTCATAATCTCACCCCCAACAATACCCTTGTTTAATGGATCCATCATTTTTTGATGGAACTGTTCTAAATTTTCTATACCTATTGCTTTCTGAAATGATTTATCTGAAGCAATTAATTGATTTAGTATTTTTCTTAAATCAGGAGAATAGTTGTTTTTAATATCTAACAGCCTAACCAATTCTTTAGGGTTTGATTTAAAAGAGTTTAAATTTCTAAGATTAGTTTTATTTTTCTTATTAAATTTTTGTAATGCATCTTTACCTGTCTTAGATTTTAATCCACTATTAAAAACAGTAATTAGTTTTTGTTTACTCAGTATTTTATTATCAAGCACTAAGTCAACTAACTGTTCAAAAATATGTTGTTGAAATTGCCAAGATTTATTAAGTGTTCCTGAATGTGGTGCAAATAAATTAGCATTCCCGTCTTTTGAATTTCTGACAAACCCTTCTGCTTGAGATTTTGTATTGAATGCGGCAAGGTTAGAAACATCCCCTAAACTCTTTCCTGTTTTATTCATTATGATTGGAACATAATTTCTGCCACCTAAAAGTTCTATGCTGAAACCATTTCCCAATTCAGTTAAACCTGCGTTAGTGTAATCATACATATTAGTTATAAAGTTTCTACCTTCTAAATCATTTATATCTATGTTTTGAACTACACTTCTCACCCAAGGTCTTGGGTCTGATTCAACTTTTGGAGATTCAATTACCTCAATTTTTTGTTGAGGTATTCTTACAGTTCCTACTTCACCTTCTGTTCCTTGCTCTTTATTTATTTCTTCTAACGTAGAAATATCCGCCTCTTCAATAACTTCACCTGTTCTAGTCTTTCTTGATATTACATTTAATAGGTCAATAACATCAGCATCTTTTGTACCGAAGTCGCTACCTATATTAATACCAAACTTTCTAGCAATGCTTTTTAAGAACTCTATAATTACATTCTTAGACGGTCTATCAAGTTGTCTGTATTCAGACGAAAGAATACCAACTAACTCAGCTAACCTTTCTTCGTTTTGAAACTCACCCTCATAAGTTTTAGCAAATGCTTCAATTCTTTTTCCAAGTTCACTATCTTTTGGTAATACTTTTTGTACAGATAATACCATCTGCTCTGCTGCTTTTGCAATAGCAGGGTCAGTCTTAATTTTTTCCATTAAGACTGCGTGGAATATTTCGTGTGGTACTGTAGTCTTTGTAGCCTTAGATAGGTTGATATGAATGGTAGTGTTGTCAGGGTTATACTCTGCTCTACCATCCCCAAGCTTTGCGTATTTTAAATACTGCTCGTTAGTTTCGTGCATAACGATTCTAACATTAGGTAATACTTTTGCAATAGCTTTTGCTCCAAGATCAGCAATTTTAACTACACTACTTCTAAATGGGTTGGTGTTTTTAGAACCATCTTCACTTCTGTTTATAGCAAGGTTTTGAGCTTTAACTTCAGAGGTGTCTTTTGTTTCACCAAAAAATGCATCAATATCTTCTTGCTCTTGTTGTGTAACATCCCCCTCAGTTTTTACTTGTGTATCCGTTACTTCAAAGTCAGATATTTTCTGTTCTTGTGCTTTATCTTTTTGTTGTTCTGTTGTAACTTCTCCAACAATAGCATTAAGTCTATCATTTATTTTATTAAGTAGATCTTGTTTTGGCTTTGATAATATTTTATCTTGACTTTTAATCTCATTCTCAAGTGACTCTTTTTGATATATTAATTGCAAAGCTTCCTTACGTTGATCAGTATTGTATTCACTTGGAATCTGAGGTAATATTCCTTGCAATCTTTTAACTAAAGCTAATTCATTTTCAGCATCTTCTTTTGTTTTTGGATCTGTTGAATCAGAAATTTTTTGTTTTAGTTTTGTGATATACATACTAGTATACTGCTCGTCCTGAGACATTTTCTCAAACACTTCAAAAACTGTGTTATCCAAATTCTGTACGTCTAAGTCTGCGACAGAATTAGATACTGCACCGGGAGTACCTAAGATAAAACCACCTACTGCTTCCTGAAGACCGGCTCTGTTTACTTGAGCAACCCAATCTTGCCAAGTGTCAGGAGTTTGAAACATATCTTTATCTTTGATATCATTATATATATCTTTGATTGTTATTTCAATTGCTTCTTGTGCTGCTCCTGTTTCGTATTCAGCTAACCCTGCACCGGTTACAGTTAGTAAACCTCTTGCTATTCTGTTTTCTACATCCTGTCTTATAAAATTACTAAAAGATTTACCTGTAGTATTTTTACTAGACCTAGCTACTGCTTTAGCAATAACACTATTAAGTAATCCTTTTTGTGCAATAACATTTCTAAGCCCATAACTTTCTAAAGTTCCAACTGCTATACCGATTGGAATAGTTACAGCTTGTTTTTCATTTTCTGATATCATGTCAAAGGACGGATCTTTTTCCATTTCTTCATAAACATGATCTGTTACTTGAGCATACATTTGTGCAGTTCGTTGTGCCCAACCGGCAGGATTAGACCCACCAATCATAGCAGGTAAAGATTCGCTTAAACCTAAAATAGCACCACCCCAAAAAGATTGTTTTTCTAAGTCTGACCATTCTTTTGTAGTTCCTTTAGATCCTAATACTTCTCTGTAACCTTTACGACCTGCATCTAACATTCCAAGTGTTTGATCTTTAGTGCGTGCAGCATAAGAATATGGGTTTATAAACCTTCCACCTTTAATATCTTTTTCCACAGCCTTTTGATAACTCTCTTCATATTTTAATCCTTTACGAGCTAAATCTAAAACTTTTGCTGCGGCTTTATCAAATTCAGTTTCTTTAACTAAGTTTGGAATGTCTATTGCTCCAAAAGGCATTTTTGTCATAACGGTTAGAGGAAATCTAATAGCTCTTAAATAATCATCTGCAAGTTGTAAAACATCATTTGTATCACCACCAAGTTCTTTTACAAGTTGTTCTCTACTTAAATCATATACACTAGGTAGTGAATCAATAGAAATCATTTTAGATGTACCTAACTCAGGGTCTGTTACCTCTATCATTCCATTTTTTATTTTGTCTTTAGAAATAGTTTCTTTAAACTTACCTTCTTCAAAAGAATTATTTGATAATGCTACTCTAGCTATTTCAGAGGTATAAGATTCTGCTGCTATACCTGCATCGTCCATAAAGTATGTCATTGCATCGATAAGATTATTAACTTTTGAAGTACTAATTCTAGCAGCACCATCAAGAAATGCATTATATATACCACCTAAATATGAACCCTGTTTCTCTTTCATTGAGGTGTATTCACCTGCTAATTTATCCAACTGAGCTCCTTGAATTTTAAAAGATTCATCTTCTGCACGAAGATCAGACAACATTTGTGTTGATTTTGCATTAGCCTTTGCCCACTTTTCATAGTTTTCTCTTAAAGTAGGATCATTTTGTAACTCTTCTTTAGTTACATTAGAAAGTTTTTGTTTGTAATATCGGTCAAGATTGTCTTTAAATAAAGCATACTCTTTTAATCTTGATGTATAATCTTCTGTTTGTTTTTGTAAAAGCTTTATAGCATCATCAATTTCTTTTTGTTCATAAGCTTTTTTTCTATTTTCTACATAAGCACCTGCTTGATTTAAAATAGCTTCATTTTCTTTTCTGTTTTCTTTAAGAAATTTTTTTAACTCATCTGCAGTATCTTGCTTGAAAAATAATCTATCTAAATTAACGTAATGTTGTTCACCGTTTTCTGATTCTACAGTCATACCATCTCCAAGTATGTCCGCTTTTTTAAATTTAAAACCATAGTCTGAAAAATAATTTACCATTTGAGGTAAAACTTCTTCTTCTGTACTAGCTATAAGGTCAGGGTTAATTACTTTATTTAAAGATTGTTCAAAAGGATCAATGTCATCTTCGAGAGTTAATTCAATAACAGAAGTTTCTTTATCAGGTGCTTCTTCTTCAGATTCTTGAACACCCAAAGTAGATTTGGAAACAGAAGATTTGGATTGATATTCCGGCATGTCCGGTAGCTCTTGATCTGTTGATGGAGAAAATGGATTTTCTTGAGTTGTGTCTTTTTTTTTTATTTCTTCAACTACAACTTGTGGTGTAGAATCTCCATAAAGAGATTTAAATTCTTCAAAATCTTTAAACGCTCCCTCGGTAATTAAAGAATAAATTTCTTCTTGTGTGGCTTCAGAAACAAATGCATTAAAATCTGCTCTGTCAGCAAAGGCTCCCTCTACCATTAAATCAAATAAATCTTCGTACATTCTTATGGATTATTAAATATTTTAATTGCTTCTTCTCTTGATACACCATCTTCTTCCATGATTTGTGTAATGGTTCTTCTTTTAGAACTTATTTTTTGTGAATTTTCAAAATACCTCTTAGCACTAGATGGGTCTATGTTTGCTAACATAAACGACATCATTGCTTCGTTTTCTCCTTGACCAAATAGAGTTGGTGTTGTGTCTCCCGGTTTAAGTATTGAAACTTCATTATAATTATCAGTAATAATGAATCCAAATTTCTTTCCGATCTTTGCTAAAGCAGGAGCTAAATCATCGTCATCTTTAATTTGAGAAATACTTTCTTTTCTAAATTCTTGAGACATTTCTGCATAAGCTTTATCTACTGCTTGTTGAGGCGATAACTCTTGTTTAACAGGATCTCTTCTAACTGAAATATTAGTTGGACTAACAAATTTAAAGTCTTCATCTAAAGTTTTAAATCCACCTGCAGCAGCTTGAATTTTTCTTGGGTCTGATACTCCATGTATTGCTACACCTGCTCTTGCCCAATCTTCCTGCGTAGGAGTTTCAGCTTTCTCCGCTATTACAATAGCATTTTCACCTGTTTTATTTAATGCAGGATTAGAATATTTTACTTCTAATACGCTATCTTCTGCTGCATTAGTAGTAAAATTAAGATCAACTATTCCTGATTCTACAGTACTTGGGTCCGTTAAGATTGAATCCAATAAATTTTTACGTTTTATAGGATCTGTTTCTAAATAAACGTTCATCCATTGAGACATTTTACTTTCTTTAGTTTTTTGGCTTGCAACAGATTGTGGTTCGAAAGGTGCTCTAGAAGTTTTAACGTCTATCTTTCTGTCTACTGAATCATTAAGTCTTTCTATAATTGCATCCTTAACTTGAGCTCTTTGTTCATCTGTGAATACAGGTTCACCACCTGCATTGTTAGTTCTGTCTAAATAAATTTCATTAGGCTTTCGTTTACTAGCATCAGGCTCATATGTAAAAGTATACTGCTCTCCATTAGAGGCTCTTAAGTTTTCGTTTGTTAAAATAGAAGTAACATGAAGTGGATTTGACATCATACCTTCAGCAGTATAACCTGCCCATTCAAAGTATTGTTTTAAAACTTTATCATCTCCGGAATACTTACCACCTTGAGATGATGTTTTATATATTTTGTCAAGACCACCTTGTGCTGCATACTCTATATCTATTTCATCTATTATTCCTAAATCATCAACAGCTTGTTGTACGTCTTTTCTTACATCATAATAATCATATTCTCCTACAAGATTACCCATAAGCTCAGGTACAGTTTGATATGCACCGGGATTTGTATCCATTTTACCATCTTTCCATAAACCAATTGAAACCATTCCATTGTTAGGATTGATTAGTGCTTTGGTATTTCGTAAATTATATAGTCCTTCTGCTTGTTCCATCGCCCATTGCTCCCACAGTTGAGACCTAGTTGCGGGGTCAGCAGAATTCATTCTTTCCATTTTCTTTTTATAAGCTTCTTGATAAGCTGTTGCTAGTTTAAACATTTGCTTATTAGAAGAATTTAAATTAGCTCTAACTACTGCGTAATCACGAGGTTTTAAAACTCCTTGTTTTAATAATCTGTCTTGAGTTAATAAAACTTGTGAAGCATCAGCTGCATAGTTTGCAATAAACTGATTACCATCTACATATTCTCCTGTAGGTGAATTTTGTAAAGTCTCTACCATCTCTCTTGACGCTCTGTCTAGCTCAGCTTTTTGCTGCTCTCTTGACTTTGCTTCTTCTTGTAGTACTGATGTAAACTGTGAAGCTACTGCAGACCAATCTATTTGATTGGTTGCCTCTCTTCTGACGTATCCAAATTTTGTCATACCTTATTGATTAATTCCTACGGTAATATTATTTAACTCTTGAAGTTCCATTGCAGTAATAGTACCTGCTGCTTGTTTAGCTTGAAGCTCTTGTATTCTTACTTGCTGTGGTGTTTGTGTTGATGAAAACGCATTAAGACCTGCTGTAGCTTGTGCCATATTAGCTTGAAACGCTTCGTTACCAAAAATTAACATTTGTTGTTGAGGCGTTAAAGCTCTTCTAAATTTTCTAAAATCAGCTTTACTTCCTGTACCTAAAGCTTCAGCGTCAAAGTTTGTAAATCCTTCACCGGCTACACCCTGACCTTCAATGTTTCCAATAGTTGATAACTCTTCAGGTGTAAACTGAGTCTGTCCTAAAGCTGCCATTTGTGCATCAGTATTTTGACGATATAAAGGAATCATTTGAACACCTTGTTGAACTGTGCTTATAGCTCCTTGTATACCTTGAGCAGTTTGTGCAGCTGCTCTTTGCTCTGCATCTGCTGCTGCTTGTTGAGCTCCTTGTATTTCTCCTAAATCTAATTGAACATTTAAGTCTCTTAATCTTGCGTCCTCTTCTGCTATTGCTCTTTCAATACCTTGAAGTTCTTGACCCATCTGTGTTCTTACTTGACCTTGAGCTTGAGTCTGAGCTTGCTGTAACCTACCTGCTGTTGCTGCGACACCTCTTTGACTTCCCTCCTGAGCTGCAGCTAAAGCTGTTGCTCCTTGTTGAAGCAATGCTTCTCTTTGAAGCTCATATGGTTCTTTCTTTATAGAAAGCTGTTCCATATAGTTTATATCTAATCTTTTTCTTGCTTGACGCATCATCATTTCAGCTTTTGATTCTGCGTCTCTTTGTTGTCTTCTAGATGCACCCGCTTGAGCAAAAGAAGCACCGGTCCCTATTGCTGATAATGCTAATCCTGCAATTGCAAATCCGAGTCCTGCCATAATTTTTTTATTTTGTTTATAACCTTTTTAGGAAGGTCTTTGTAATTATTTGTATACACATCTGCTTCTGCCTCTTCAAAAGTTTTAGCTTTTGTTTTATATACACAGCACCAAGTAGTATCTTCATGAATGTATAACACTCTTTGCGTACCAATCTTAGTGAATATTTTATGTGGACCTTTTACCGTTCTTACTACACCTTTATCATCTAAAAAAGATACCACACCTTTTAACACAAAGGATGGGTGGTCTTGCTTATGTATCATGCTAATGACTACGCTACCCTTTGGCATAAATATTTCACGAGTATATAAACCTCCTTCTATATGTTGCTTTAATGGAAAAGTTTTTTTCAACTCTTCACATTGCTCATCACCTGCTTTGTGGTTTATACCACCCTCGAATGTACTAAGTTTTTTCTGAAACTCTTCAATTTTTTCCCACATTATACCTGTTAATTGCGGGATACCACCTAGTACTCTCTCTGCTATAAGTGATTGTTGCTCATCAACCATATGACAAAGATACTAAATTTTAAGGAAAACTTTTCATCACCTCTGTCTCGACTGCAAACAGTTCGGAAGGCTCTGTAGTATTAAGTTCTAACTCAAATATACAATAGTGACCTAGTATTCCATGAGATTCTGCAATTGGATTTTTTATGAAGAACCAAAAACCATCTGAGGTAGGAATAAATGTTGGTTGTGGTGCTGCAGGAAAACCTCCTACAGATGCGTTTGTTGTATTAATTGTTATATTGTTTATTGAACTTGGTAAGTTTATATTGACGCTTGTTAAGACACCTACAAATTGTGGTGTATCATAGTCAGGTCCTGCAGCGTAATACATAAAGTCTCCTGCAGCAATAATACTACCTATGTTTAATGTAGTTGGGAATGTAACAATTACATTGTCAGGTGCTGAAGAATCAATTGAATCATTTACACCAATACCATTTACACTTCTTAGTTCCCATTGGGTTTCGTTTGTAGCTGATCCTGTTGGTCCATTGTTTCTAATAAAAGCAAACCAAGCTCCTTCTTTTAGCTCAAAATAATTTACATTTATTTCACCATCTAATTGCTGATCTGAAACCAACGTAGCATCCCAAGCATCATCACCTTCAAGAGCTATAGTTTTAAATATTTTATTCTGCAAAGGATTGGCATTGAATACACTCTGAATAGTAGATGCATAATCAACA
>JAAGZR010000162.1 GCA_024206155.1 Aliivibrio sp. | reverse complement strand
TCCAATACAACTGAAGTGCCATAACTAACTAAATCGGTGTAACATTCGCCTACTTCTAAGTTGAAGTTTGACTCTTGCAAGGCGTTGTATATTCTGTCGGCGGTATCGTCTAACCATTCTTTAGCCTCTTGCGTTTGGTTTAACTGGTCAACTCTGAATTGTAAATCAAACCAACGGAAAGCGGGTGAAGTTATAGAGCCATGAATACTAGCTGATAATGTTTGGCAAGCGTTAATAGCTGTACTGTCAAATATCTCACGCTTACGCCAGTTTTGCTCATGCTCGCTTGTTTGGTCTTCAAAGAATTGACCACGGTAAGGGGTGATATACTTTTCTATTGTTTGCCAAGTGCTGTCAATAGTCTTTCGCTCGGCGGTCAAATGCTCAAGTCGTTTAATTATCTGCTCGTTTTTCATTAGCCGTACGCCCTTTTAACTTTAATGTTGTTAACTGCCCTATTACCGATAGCAGTAGTTAAGTTTTTACGCCAAGCAATGCTCATATACCTAAAGCTGTCGGCAATATCACTAGCCCAATCGTGTAGTG
>JAAGZR010000161.1 GCA_024206155.1 Aliivibrio sp. | reverse complement strand
GGGTGAGAAATGATGGCAAACGTTCTACGTTTACCCACTTCTTGTAAAAAAGACATAAGCGTTGATAATCCTGTAAGATTTCAGAAAGGATGTAATTAGGCGAGATTATACTCAAAGACGGCCATTATCTAAAGCACCGAATTAAAATAACCTCAGCGTTAAATAAGAGGTATTTAAAAGAAAATATAACTCATAATAATAGCGTCTTCTTTGCCAGTAGCCGTTGGATAGTAATCATGACGTCGAGTGACTTCATTAAACCCTTCAGATTCATACAAAGAAATCGCTTTTAAGTTACTTTCACGAACTTCAAGCCAAGCAGATTCAGCGCTCTGTTCCATGCACATATCAATAAAAAACTCAGTCAATTTACGACCAAGCCCTTTTCTTTGATGCGCAGGATCAATAGCAATATTCAGCAAGGTAACTTCGCCTACCACGTTTTGAGCGTAGAAGTAGCCCACCACCTGATCATTTTCTAGCATCACTCGATGTTGCGCGCAGCGACTGTTTAGCTCTCGGATCATAGATTCTGCCCAAGGATGTGAATGTGCTGCGTTTTCGATTCTCCAAATATCATCTAAATGAGAATCAGAGATCGGTTGAATATTAATGGTCATAAGAACAAATTTGTCGCCATAAATCGCGTCGTGATTGAGTATTGGTATGCATTTCTGAAAGCAGTGGTGAGCTTAATGCTTTCACCCCTTCCAACTCAGTAATAGGTACACCCGAAAACCAAGACCATGTTAGCTTGTGTTCAGCTAAATACTCTAACGCGCTAGAAGGAAGAAATAACGCCTGCTCTGGTGATAATTTCATGCTCGAAAGTACCTTTCCAAAAAGAAAAGCATCGCGCTCAGTAGGAACCGCAGGAGCCACAAAAAGTAACTGACAAGTTTCCGGTAACGATATGGTATTGGCTTCTAATGTTGGAAAATATTCAGGTTGTCGGACTTGCCAAACTGAAATATTCATCTCATCTAAAAACTGTAACGCTTGCTGTGGCATATCAATTCACTTGTCAATCTAGGGAGAAGAATATTATCAATATTCCTCAACTGATGCCACTTGTTGTCGGAGGGATTAAGCGATAAATAAAAATGCTCATTAATCATAATGAGCATTCTATTATTGGATTATAGCAAATCAAACTCTGGGCAATATTCAATTAAGCCCGCTTTCCCTTCTAGAAATTCAGGAGAACATGCCTTAATCATAAATGCCTCTTCTGGCACTTCCCATTTACAATTCATATTGTATGTTTTTGCAGATTCAAAACCGAAACGTTGATAATAAGCGGGGTCGCCCAATACCACTGAAACCGGGTAACCCAATTCAGCTAAGGTTTCTAATCCCTCTTTCACTAAGGTTTGAGCAATACCTTGCTTTTGGTATTCTTTTTTAACGCACAATGGCGCTAAACCTTGCCAATTAAAATCTTCACCATCAAGTGTTACAGGGCTAAATAAGCAGTGTCCAATCACCTCTCCTTCATCAGAGCAAGCGACCAGTGATAGCGTTAAGTGACTGTTTTCACGTAAAGACATCACAAGCTTTGCTTCTGCTTCTGTTTCAAAGGTTTCACGAACTAATCGATCTATCGTTAAAATATCCGCTGGCGCTTCAGTTCTAATAAGCATTTATTGTCTCTTTTACTTCAGTTTTTTGTAAACCTTGCTGGACAAAATTAGCCAACGTCATCAATGCTTGGTTTAAAGGTTTTGGAAGTGAATCAAGATCAACACTGTCCATTAAATTTTTCACTTCAAGCCCAAGCTCTGTATCGCCTTCAATTTTAAGGCGACGTTGGAAAAATAGAGTGTCAGGATCTTCTTTACGGCCTGCAATTAAAATCAAATCATTTAATTGGCCACTAAAACTCACATCATCACTCTCTTCTTTGTTTGAGACTATCAGTTTTTCATCTTGATAACTGATAAACCAATACAATTCGAGATCGAGAATGGAAACTTTTAACCATTTATCCTCAAGAAACTCAAAATCACCATCGTCAAGCGCTTCATGAAATACTTGTTTCAAGCCTTCGAGCAATGCCTTCTGTTGAACTGAAACAGGAACTAACTTTACAGGAACTTTTAAAATCGATGCCGCATTTTTTACTAGTGTTGAACGAATTTGATTAATCACGCTTAATTTCCATTACATTTAGTCGATAACTGTAAGCAAGTATAAATTGATTGTCTGTTATCTAACCTGTTTCTTATCAAAAAAAGCACTTATTACAATTTAAGGTAGAAAATAGGGATTCATTCAATGTATATTTTGTTGTTCGACTTATAAATACTAATAATCATTATTAATTCTGGAAGTTATTTGTCTTCTTTTACTAAAAGCGGTAACACTATGTCTCTTTCTCAAATACAACACTGGCTTCCTTTGCTTACAGATAATAGTCCATTTCTGTTTGCTATTTTGGACACGGATCATAACTACGTTACCGTTAATAATCGTTACTGTGAAATCAGTGGGTTAAGTAGGGAAGCGTTATGCGGTCGTTCTGACACCGATATCTTAGGTGCTCATTTCTATTCCTCACTTAAAGCTTATTATGATAGAGCCTTAAGTGGTGAAAAAATTGAAGCTGAAATCACATTAGACGATCATCGTTTTGATACCAGCCTTCACTTTAGCTTATTCCCTATAGAGCAGAACGATAACACTTACATTGTCTTTCATGCTGTTGATACTTCAGAACGACAACAGCTACTCAATTCTTTAAAAGAAAGTGAAACCAAGTATCATAAACTTACCGAGCTACTAAATGACTCCGTCTTGCTGATTGAAGGGGATATTATTGTTTCAGCAAATACCGCTTCAGCCAAAATGCTTGGGTTTAATAAAGCCTCTGAATTTGTAGGTGAAAGTATTGAGCAGTTATTAACCTCTACAAACAAAACTCAATCACTTTCCGAAACTATTATTGGATTGGCATCAGAGCAATCTCTCATAGTAAGAACTACCGTTAATTGTGGCACCCGATCTGAACTCATATTAACCGTTGAAAAAACACATATCCTAGGCAGCTCCGCTCATTTAGTTATTTTAAAAGAGCACAAAAAACAAACCAAAAGTGAAAATCAAATCGCGGTTTCTCAAGTCGACCTATTAACCGGGATCTACAATCGACATGGTTTCACTCATGTTATTGAAAAAATGATTAAAGAAGATATTCCTTTTTTCATGCTTTACTTAGACATCGATAACTTCAAAAATATAAATGACTCGTTGGGCCACCACATTGGCGATAGAGTATTAAAAGAAATTTCTACTCGCTTACAAAAATTACTTCCTAAGCACGCTATTGTTGGCCATTTAGGTGGTGATGAATTTGGTATTCTTTTTCCAAAGCCTGAACATAATCAGATCCTTGACCAATTATCTGAAAAGATCATATCCCTTATTAATCAACCTTTTGATCTCGTTCACTTCTCTAAAAGACTCGCTTGCTCAATCGGAAGTGTTCAATACCCAACCGATGGCACTGATGCACGCAGCTTATTACAAAATGCTGACACCGCAATGTATGAAGCCAAAGATCGCGGTCGTAATCGTTTAATCAAATTTCATGACCAAATGAACAAAGAAGCGCGTATGCGTTTATGGCTAGAGATCGAGCTTCAAAAGGCACTGCAAAATAATGGCCTTGAGGTTTGGTATCAACCAAAAGTCAGCGCTCGTGATTTTAGAATTAATGGTGCAGAAGCCCTAGTTCGTTGGAAGCACCCTGTAGAAGGTTACATTAGCCCTGCTCGTTTTATCCCTGTTGCTGAGCGTTCAGGTTTAATTGAAACGTTAGGTAAAGTAGTTATGCGCGAGGTGTTTCAAACCGTTAAAGAGTGGCGTAATCAAGGTATTTTACCTGGCCGTATTGCAATTAATTTATCACCAGAGCAATTTGGTAATCCTCAGTTAATTGAATACATGGAACGTTTACTTAAAACCACACAAGTTGACCCGAACTGCATCACTTTAGAACTAACAGAAAGTGCTGTAATGAGTGATGGTGAACACGCCATTCAAATGCTAGATGCGATTAAAAAACTTGGTTTTACCTTATCTATTGATGACTTTGGTACTGGTTACTCTTCTTTGGCTTATCTTGCGCGCTTCCCTCTTGATGAACTAAAAATTGACCGTGGCTTTATCAGTGAAATCGACACATTACCGAAGCAAATCACCATCATTGAAAATGTGATTAATTTAGGCAAAAACTTAAACATGGATATCGTGGCTGAAGGGGTTGAGACAAGACAACAAGCGATGCTGTTATCCAGTTTAAATTGTGACTCTATCCAAGGCTTTCACTTCCATAAACCTCAACCAAAACATGAGATTGAAGCGCTATTAGTACAAAATAAACGTTCTAGATAATCAAATACTAGATAACTTAACACCTAGGAAGCACCTGCCACTTTCTAGGTATTACAACCGATTATGAAAAATTAAATCAAAAAAAGTTACCTTTCATACTATTCTATTTCAAAGCTGTATTTCAACAACAAAAGAACCAAAAACCTGCCTTAAATCAAGTTTCAAAATTATCTTATCATTATCATAGAGCATCAGATTCTCGTAACTAGGTATTCTAATGGAACTCCTCTGCCCTGCCGGTAATTTACCTGCCCTGAAAACCGCAATCGATTGTGGTGCTGATGCGGTTTATATCGGTTTTAAAGACGATACTAACGCTCGCCATTTTGCAGGTTTAAATTTCACAGGTAAAAAACTTGAGAAAGCGGTGCAATACGTTCACGACAATAATAAGCATATTCATGTCGCTTTAAATACATTTGCTCACCCAGATGGATTTAACCGTTGGACAAAAGCCGTTGATAACGCGGCAGCAATGGGGATCGATGCGCTCATTATCTCAGATATTGGGGTTCTAGAATACGCGGCAACCACTTACCCAGATTTAGAGCTACACTTATCCGTTCAAGCTTCGGCTACCAACGTTGCTGCGATTGATTTCTATAAGAAAAATTTCAATATTAAACGTGT
>JAAGZR010000160.1 GCA_024206155.1 Aliivibrio sp. | reverse complement strand
TGAAATCATTACGTAATTAAGCATTTAATTCCTTATTTCTAGGCGGTAAACATGCTCATTAAGTTAGCTTGGCGAAACCTATGGCGACAAAAAAGAAGAACCTTGCTAACGGCCTCTGCGCTGGCATTGGTCTTGGTGCTTTCATTATTAATGCGAAGCATTCAAGAGGGCAGTTATACCGCAAACATCGAGAATGCGGCTCGTTTATCTACGGGCCTTATTCAGCTGCAAAATCCAGAATTTAAAGAAAGCCAAAGCATTGATGATTTATTGCCAATGAGCGATGACTTTATCCAACCAACCAAGCAACAACCGAATATTGAATTTGCCCTTCCACGTATCGAAACCTTTTCTCTTGCTGCCGCGAATGATAAATCAAAAGGTGTGATGGTGGTGGGTGTCGATCCAACACCAGAAACCGCTTATTCTGGTTTGGCAAATAAAGTCGTTAAAGGAAGCTACTTCTCATCAGACGACAAAGCCATACTTATATCACAAGGGCTTGCCCAATTTTTTAATCTCACCCTTGGTGACGAGGTTGTGCTTTATGGGCAAGGCTATCGAGGTCAAACCGCTGCTGGATTGTATCTGATTAAAGGGATAGTGCATTTTCCAATGCCTGAGTTGAACAATCAACTTATCTACCTACCAATCAAAGAAGCCTCCAATTTATTTAGCACAGAAGATCAAGTCACTGCTTGGGTATTGCATACTCGTGATCTTTCACAACTGTCACAAACAGTGGAAGATCTACAGATAGGGTATGGTTCAAACGTTGCTGTTCGCCCTTGGAATGATCTTAGCCCCGAAATGGAACAGCAGATCCAAATTGATCGGGTGAGCGGCATTATCATGATGTACATCTTATATGGCATTGTTGGCTTTGGTCTATTCGCTACTTTATTAATGATGACTTTAGAAAGACAGCGTGAATTTGGTGTGATGCTAGCGACCGGAATGGTTCGAGCAAAGCTATTAAAGTTATTAGTTCTTGAATCCCTTTTTATAGGGTTGTTAGGTATTGATATAGGCTTAATTATTGCCATTCCTATCTTAGGCTATTTGTATATTAATCCTATTACTTTAACCGGAAATACAGCACAAGCGATGCTAGAAATGGGTTATGAGCCAATAATCCCGGTATTAATTAGTTTAGGCTTATTTATTGATCAGATAGTGATCGTAATAGGGTTGCTACTGTTTTGTCTTATATATCCACTGTGGCGTATTTACCATCTCTCGATTGTCTCTGCACTTAAAGGAGGCTCTCATGCTGGTTAAATTGGCGTGGCGCAACGTATGGCGTAATAAACTACGAACCTCCATCATATTGGGAGCCATGATTTTTGGTATCGCTGGTGTCATGTTGATGATGGGGTTTATGAATGGGATCATTGATAATTTGATAAAAAATACCATTCAGTGGCAAACCAGTCATATTCAAATCCATCAGAAAAATTACGCATTAAATCCAGACATTAATCTGGTGATTGATGATGAAGCGGAGATAACCAAACAGCTAGAACAAGCGCCACAAGTCAAAGCATGGACAAGCAGAACCTTAGTTAATGGCATGATAGCGTCAGCACGCAGTACGCGTGGTATTCAAATAAACGGCATTGATTTAGAGTCAGAACCTAAGATAACCCCAATTGCAGATCATATTCTTGAAGGGGAATGGCTTGATAATAAAGGGCGTAACCCTATTTTGGTGTCACAGAAAACGGCGGATCGCTTAAAGCTCAGAGTAGGCTCAAAAGTCGTGCTCACGTTTACGGATATTACTGGGAATGTTACTGGCGCGGCGTTTCGAGTTAGGGGGATTTTTAAAACCTCATCCAGTACTTTTGATGATGCTAACGTGTATGTCAGAAAATCCGACATTCAACAACTTGGGCAAGTCTATCATGATCATGAAATTGCGATCTTATTGTATGATGAGGCTCAAGTGAGTGCTTTTCGCGATCAATTGAGCCATGATTTTTCAAGTAACCATTCTTCAAGTAATCACTCTTCAAATAACAATAGCGTACAGGACTGGCTGCAATTACAACCCTTACTCTCTACCATGCTGAGTTCGATGAATGCCGGTAATCAAGTGATCTTAGTTATTTTTGTTATCGCAATGGGCTTTGGCATCATCAATATTCTTTTGATGTCAGTCTTTGAGCGAACCAGAGAGTTTGGCGTATTAATGGCCGTTGGAATGAAAAAAGGCAATATTCGCCGTTTAATCATTTTAGAATCTGGCTTTATTGGAATAATTGGCGCAGGTTCTGGTGTTATTTTCTCCTTATTTTTACTCTTTATCCTTAGTAAAACAGGTATACCACTTGAAGCAATGGCTGAAGGGCTAAACGCATTTGGTATTGATTCGGTTTTATACCCAAGTGTCTCCTTCAGTGATTATGTCACCGTTTTTGTGACGGTATGGTGTGTCAGTGTATTAGCAGGGCTTTATCCTGCCCATCAAATTATTAAAAAGAAACCCGTCGAAGCCATGGCAGAGAAACAATAAGGTAAAAAGTATGACGATAAAAATTGAGCAGTTATGCAAAACCTATAACCCAGAGTCGGATTTTCCTGTTCATGCGGTTGATCACCTTGATTTAATGATTGAACAAGGGGAGTTTGTGGCGGTGATTGGCCCATCTGGCTCAGGGAAAACGACGCTGTTAAATATGCTTGGTGGAATAGACAGCGCTAGCTCAGGAAAAGTAAGTATTGATGGTAATGAGCTGACAGTTATGGACGAAAAGAAGTTGATAGAGTTTCGCCGTGACAATATAGGATTCATCTTTCAAGACTACAGTTTATTGCCTGTATTAACGGCTCTAGAGAATGTTGAGTTCGTTATGCGGTTACAGGGTCACGCAGAGGTGGAGTGTAAACAAAGAGCTCAAGATTTATTGAAAAAAGTAGGTCTAGAAGATCAGCAACATAAAAGGCCAGCCCAACTCTCTGGCGGACAGCAGCAACGAGTTGCAGTTGCACGAGCGCTCGCCCCAAGGCCACGCTTTATTATGGCAGACGAACCAACGGCAAACTTAGATGCTAAAAGCACCGCAGAATTGCTTGATATTATGGAAAGTTTAAATAAAGAAGAGGAAACCACGTTTATTTTCTCAACCCATGATTCAAGAGTATTTGATAGAGCTAAGCGAGTCATCGTGTTTGAAGATGGAAAACTGAAAGAAGATAAAGCGCAATAACTGCCGCATTTTGTAAGATAGATCTTGACCTTAATCTGATAGGACATAAACTCCTTTTATTAGATTTATTTAAGAAAGGCATGAGCAGCGCTGTTTTATGCCTGTTTCTATTCATTGACGAGGTTAAGTCATGTCTAAACGTGATTATTATGAAGTCCTTGGTGTCTCCAAAAGCAGCACAGAAAAAGAGATCAAAAAAGCTTACAAACGTCTTGCGATGAAATACCACCCAGATAAAAATCCAGGTGATGCACAAGCCGCAGATAAGTTTAAAGAAATTAAAGAAGCGTATGAAATTCTAACTGATGCCGATAAACGCGGTCAGTATGATGACTATGGCCATTCAGCATTCCAAAATGGTGGTATGGGTGGCGGCGGTTTTGGTGGCGGTCACAGCCAAGGCTACGGCGGATTCGAAGATATTTTTGGTGGCGCATTTGGCGGTCGTTCACGTGGTGGCTTTGGCGGCGGTGGCGGTTTTGAAGATATGTTCTCTCAACAACGTCAGCCTCGTCCACAAAAAGGTCAAGATCGTCAGTTTAGCTTAACGGTTGAATTTGCCGATGCGATTAACGGTTGCGAGCAAATTATTGAATTACCAGTCAATGGCGTGAATAAGAAAATCAACGTTAAAGTACCAGCAGGTATTG
Organism: Aliivibrio sp.; assembly: GCA_024206155.1. GTDB lineage: Bacteria > Pseudomonadota > Gammaproteobacteria > Enterobacterales > Vibrionaceae > Aliivibrio. The sequence goes on along the minus strand of JAAGZR010000160.1, from coordinate 3,674 downwards.
AAGACGCTGGGAAAATTCGCTTTGTTGGTAAAGGCGAAGCGGGTGCATACGGCGGCCCAGCAGGTGACTTACTAATTCAAATTCATGTTCGTGCACATACACACTTAAAACGTGAAGGTAATGATTTAATCTGCCCTGTAATTACTGATGTTGTTACCGCTGCATTGGGTGGTGAGGTTGAGATCCAAACCTTAGAAAGCCGCTTTAAATTAAAAGTGCCAGCAGGGACTCAAAACGGTCGTAAATTCCGCATGAAAGAAAAAGGCGTGAAGAGCCGTAAAGGTGCGACGGGTGATCTAATGGTCGTTATTACTGTGGCGACACCGACGAATCTGACTGAAGAGCAGAAAGAACTGTTGATAAAATTCAGAGAACTGTCGTAACCTGATTATTATCAAACAAACATAATACTTATCTAGAATAGGTATTACTAAGAGGGCATGAACTGATGAAGAAAGTATTCACAAGGTTCATGCCTTTTTTATTACTATTTCACTTATCAAGCTACGCTCAAATCCCCGGTTTAGCTCCAGAGAAAAGTTGGGATTTAAACGGTTACGCAAAATACATGGCAACCAGCACCATCCCTAATTCTGGCGACGCTATTTTTGATAATATCGTCCATCAACGTTTTAATTTTGAATACAGATTTAATGATCAACTACGCGTGAATTTGGGTATGCGTAACCGTCTATTGTTTGGTGATAGCACTGAGTACCCAAATTATGGTGATTTTATTTCTTATGATCCCGGCTACGTTGATTTATCTAAAAATTGGCTAGATAAAAAAGGAATGATAGGGAACACGCAATTTGATCGAGCTTATCTCAATTGGAATAAAGACGATTGGCAATTTCGATCGGGGCGTTTTCGTATTAATTGGGGAATGACTACCGTATGGAACCCAAACGATATCTTTAATTCATATTCCATCTATGATTTTGATTATGAAGAGCGTCCGGGAACCGATGCAATAATGGTAAGTAAAAAACTCGGTTTTGCGAGTTCCATTGACTTGGTTTTTAATCCCAGTTCAGACAGTGAGTTAGACAGCTATGCAGCACGGTATCTGTTTAATAAACAAGGATGGGACATGCAGGTTTTGCTAGGTAAATCCCAGTTAGATTATGTGGTAGGTGCAGGCTTTGCAGGGGATATTTATGGCGCAGGGGTGAGAGGTGAATTCAGTTGGTTTGAACCCACTCAACGTCGTTATGATAACCAAGATCTCGTTGCATCCAGTGTTTCAAGCGTTGAGATGGATTATCGCTTTAATGGAACTAAAAACTGGGTGATTCAAGGAACTCTCATGCATATCTCAGAGCCTCAAGATGCCGACAATGCAATGGCATACTTAAATCTACCACTTAGCGCCAAAACCCTTAGCTTTACCCATTGGACATGGTATTCAAGCTTAGGTGTGGATTTATCGCCATTATCAAGACTCACCTTTATGAACAGTTATTACGATGATGGATCTTTCTTTGTTGGTGTTAATCAGACCTACTCACTGGCCGATGATTGGCAATTAATTGGTGTTGTGCAATATTTTGATGGAGCGAGCGACAGCGTGTTTGGCGAAAACCCAAGTACCTTGCTATACGCTCAAATCAAATGGAGTTTTTAGCGTACTTTATTGATAGACGATGAAATATCATCAATCAACAGTTTTGCTGCTTCACTTCGTGATTGAAACAAGGTCATAAATAGTAAATCAGTAATGACATTTTGCGCGGTTCTAGATGAGATAGACGAGCTACGAAATTGACGTTCATCAGCAATGGTATCAATGCAGTAACTTGCAATCTTTCTTAGTGGACTTTTTTTTGTAGAGGTTAATGCAACCACAGTCGCACCTTTGTCTATTGCAGTTTGCGCTGCGACTAACATTTCTTTTCTATTGCCTGAATAAGAGATCACTATCTGAATATCACCTGCCGATAGCGTGTTTGCTGTGGCAATTTGAACATGACTGTCTTGCTCAGTCAGTGCTGTCATACCAATTTTTAGTAATTTGAAAGCCAGATCTTTAGCCGTTAATGCGGAGCCTCCAATACCCACAATTTGAATTCGATCCGCTTGGTTAAGTAGAGCGGTAATGGTTTCAAACTCAGAGAAATTAATCGCGTTTGTTGTAGCAATTAATGCGTGAGTTTTTTCTTGTACCAATTTTTGTGCAATCGTCAGAGAAGAGTCGTCACTATTTATTTTATTATGGATAGGGCGTTCAGGGTCTAGTACGGCTTGTTTTCTTCCAAGATCTTCAATAATTGCAAGCTTGAATGCAGTAAACCCTTTAAATCCGAGTCGTTGAGTAAGTTTCACAATACTCGATTGCGATACGCCTACTTTACTGGCCAACTCTTGACTGGAATATGATCCAATTGAAGAGGGCGCCTCAAGAATGAAATCTAAAATTTTGATCCCATTGGTTGATAAGCTGCTTCTTTGGTTTTGAATTCTTTCTAAAATATTCATTTACCATCACTTTTTTTGAATTAATTATTCCAAACTTAAAACTATTATTCCAAGCACCTGTGTTTTTTTATCTTATTGAAGATACTTGCTTTAATTGTTGTTTACTCTGCTTTTATATTTGGTTTTCATCGTAATTATTCTTTCTATTTTGGAAGTTTAGAATAACTTTTGTTGTGATTTTGGTCACTAAATGGAATTTTTTATTCCTTATGATGGCAACCATTGAAATTGAGAATTTAACTTTTAAAGAGTACAGACTATGAAAATTGATTTAACAACATTAGTGACAGAGAGCCGTAACCAAGCCAGTGAAAATATCGATGTGTTATCAACGGTTGAAATGCTAACAGTGATTAATAAAGAAGATCAAAAAGTCGCGTTAGCTGTTGAAGCCATTCTTCCTCAAATCGCAGAAGTGGTTGATGCCATTGCACTCGCATTTCAATCAGGCGGACGCTTAATCTATACCGGCGCAGGCACTTCAGGCCGTTTAGGTATTTTGGATGCGAGTGAGTGCCCTCCGACTTATGGCTCTAACCCTGATTTAGTGGTTGGTCTAATTGCTGGCGGCCATCAAGCGATTCTAAAAGCAGTAGAGAACGCAGAAGATAACCGTGAATTAGGCGCTTCAGATCTACAAGATTTAGGCCTCAATGACAAAGACGTATTAGTTGGTATTGCAGCAAGCGGTCGTACTCCTTATGTTCTTGGTGCGATGGAATACGCAAAATCAGTAGGGGCAACGGTTGCAACGCTAAGCTGTAACCCAAACAGCCCAATGACAGAGCTTGCAGACATTAATATGACACCAGTAGTTGGCCCTGAAGTGGTAACAGGCTCTTCTCGCATGAAAGCAGGAACGGCTCAAAAATTAGTACTAAATATGCTAACGACAGGGGCGATGATCCGCACAGGTAAAGTATTTGGAAACCTAATGGTTGACGTAGAAGCAACCAACGCAAAATTAGTGCAACGCCAAAAGAACATTGTAATAGAAGCAACAGGCTGCCAAGAAACAGAAGCGGCTGAGGCTCTATCTCAATGTGATAATCACTGTAAAACAGCCATCTTAATGGTTTTGTCTGGGTTAGATGCAAAAAGCGCGAAAGAAAAGTTAGCAAAACATAATGGCTTTATTCGCAACGCGCTTTCAGACCAATAACGGCTAAGCGATAGCAAGGCCATACGTGGCCTTT
>JAAGZR010000159.1 GCA_024206155.1 Aliivibrio sp. | reverse complement strand
GGTCAGAAAAAGTATGGAGCTACAATGATGCAAGAGATCGAAGGTCAAGAAAAAGATCTTAATCGTTTCTTAGTCGACGTACAAGAAGAACTAATGGATGCTTTATTATACATTGAAGCTGCTAAACGTTGTTTGACTGATGAGATCGAAGAGGCAATGCTTAATCGTATAAACGTTATAGGCCAAAACGGTAACGATGGTTTACACTATCATGACATTGAAATCAATGAAGAGGAAACCTTATAAACGTAAGCGTAAACGCGGGCCAGTACAGTCAAAGAAGGTATCATATGATGGTATTAACTTTGCATCTGGCCTTGAGCGTTATATGTATATGGCTTTGAAAAATGCAAAGATCAAATCCAAATACGAAGGAGAGACTTTTGTTTTATTAGCTGGCTTTCATTTTGATAATGAAGTATATGAAAGATGTGCTAATGGCAAGGGTGATTACAAAAACAGGGGCTGCAAGCGTATACTACCTATAAAGTATACACCAGATTTTATTGGTGATGACTTTATAATTGAAACAAAAGGTAGAGCTAACGAATCATTTCCAATGCGATGGAAGTTATTTAAAAGACTTGTTATGACGCAGTTTCCTAACGTAACATTATATAAACCACAAAATCAAAAAGAATGCGACGAGACAGTAAAGCTAATCCTTTCGAAGCGAAAAGGATAGCAAGACAAAAGTATGCCGAGCGTCAGATTGATAAGTGGTGGCAATGGAGTTGGGAAGCGCGAGGTAAAATAAAATATAAAGAACTAATAGAAATACAAGATAGATATGGGATCAAATGTTATTGATTATGTTTTAGCTAAATATCCTAAAACATTTAAAGATAAAGAGATAATAGTACATGAGAATAATGCTTGTTATTTTGTATCAACAAACAAAGATGAATCACCTTTAATATTAAGTAAAAACATATGAGTAATAAAAAGAAACAATGGAGCCTGTCAATAGGTACTTATCCAGGTTTACTAGTCGGTATGAGATCATACGAAGAAGAAACACAAACAACCCACGTTATTTATTTACCGCTAATTGACATAGCATTAGAGATATATAAGTAATGGGATTATTTGATAAAAGAATACCGTATAAACCTTTCGAGTATCCAGAGTACTACACAGAAGGTTGGTTAAAGCAAGCTCAAGCATTTTGGTTACACACTGAAATACCAATGAGCGGAGATGTTAAAGATTGGAACGAAAGATTAAATGATAAAGAAAAGAACCTGGTCGGTAATATACTGCTCGGCTTCGCGCAGACGGAGTGTGCGGTTTCTGATTACTGGACCCAAAAAGTAGTAAGCTGGTTTCCAAAATACGAGATACAGCAAATGGCTATGATGTTTGGATCACAAGAGACGATACACGCAGTAGCATATAGTTATTTAAATGAAACATTAGGATTAGAAGATTATGAAGCATTCTTACACGAACCGGCGACGGCTGAGAGATTTGATAATTTGGTTGCTTACGACGGTGATAACGCAATTGGTATTGGTAAAAGCTTGGCTGTATTTTCAGCCTTCGCTGAAGGAGTTAGTCTGTATAGTGCTTTTGCAGTCCTTTATAGTTTTCAGCTTCGCAATTTACTTAAAGGGATCGGACAGCAAATGAAATGGTCTGTTCGCGATGAGAGCCTGCACAGTAAAATGGGTTGCAAGCTTTTCCGCGATATGTGCAGCGAAAACAATCAATTATTAAATTTATGTCGAGAAGATATAGTAAAAGCTGCGGAAACCATGGTAACACTTGAAACTAAGTATATTAACAAAATGTTTGAGATGGGTGACATTGAAGGCATATCATCAAATGATCTTACGCATTTTATAAAAAAGAGAGCAAATGAAAAACTTGTTGAACTGGGTTACGTTGACCTTGGGAACTATTTCGCGTATGACAAGGGCGCAGCAGCTAATCTTGATTGGTTCTACCATCTTACCGGCGGGGTCACTCATACTGATTTTTTCGCAATACGGCCGACGGATTATAGCAAAGCTGGCGAAGGGGAAGACTTCGAAGATATTTGGTAACATAACTAATAAAGATATAGAAAAAGACTTATATGAAGGGAAGTAAACAAAGCAGAACAGATCTGCTAGAAAAAAAGATACAAGCAGCAATTAATATAATTAAGCAATTATTAGATGAAAATGCTTATTTAAAAGATCTGTCTGTAGGTACACTGGAGACTGTAAAGTTAATGCCAGGTTATGATGAAGCAATAGAGGAATTAAAAACTAAACTAAAAGAAGATGGAGAGAAAAAGAAGATGGAAGTACAGGCTGATTAAAGCCTTACGCTATACTAATAAGCTCACATCTTGGCAGAAGTTTGCGTCACGTGTCGGGTACATGGGCGCAGGCTTTGTCATAGCAGGGCAATGGACAATTGAACCTATGTTTTTTATCATAGGATTTATTTGCGTGATAGTACAAACATCATCACGTAAACAATGGAACTTAGTTGCTTTAAACGTTAATGGTTTAATAGCATGGATCATACACTTAATAAACGGAGTATAAATGTGGAACAATGAATGGAAAAAAGGAGAAGATTACCCTAAGTGGGGTGATACAGATGTATATAAAAAAACTATATCAGGTGGTTACTTACTACAAGATGAAACGCCTCGTGATGCATACATGCGAGTTGCTAAAACAGTTGCGCGTAGACTTTACAAACCTGAAATGGCCGGAACGTTCTTTGATTATATTTGGAATGGTTGGTTGTGTCTGGCTAGTCCTGTGTTATCAAATACAGGGACTGATCGCGGTTTACCTATATCTTGCTTTGGCATTGATGTTGCAGACTCGATTCAGGACATAGGGCAGAAAAACTTAGAGATGATGCTACTCGCTAAGCACGGCGGTGGAGTTGGCATTGGTATTAATATGATTAGACCCGCTGGCGCTAAAATAACAGGTAATGGAACAAGTGATGGCGTTGTGCCGTTTTGTAAAATATACGACTCGACAATACTTGCCACTAATCAAGGATCTGTCAGACGAGGAGCTGCATCAGTTAATATTAATATTGATCACCCCGATTTCGATGAGTGGCTCGAAATACGTGAACCTAAAGGTGATGTCAACAGACAATCACTTAACATGCACCAGTGCGCTGTGGTTGGCGATAAGTTTATGCGAAAAATTGAACAAGGAGATAGAGACGCTAGAAAACGTTGGGGAAAATTACTTCAAAAGCGTAAAGCTACTGGCGAACCTTATATCCTTTTTAAGGGGAATACAAATAAAAATAACCCACGAGCCTACAAAGATAATGGCTTAAAGGTACATATGACAAACATATGTTCAGAGATTACATTACACACAGACGAGAACCATAGCTTTGTATGTTGCTTGTCGTCATTAAATTTAGCTAAATATGATGAATGGAAAGGTACTAACCTTATATATCACGCCACGTGGTTTCTTGATGGCGTTATGGAGGAATTTATTCAAAGAGCCAAAGGACTTAGAGGTTTTGAAAATGCCATTCGTTCTGCTAGCAAAGGACGAGCACTCGGGCTGGGTGTCCTTGGGTGGCATACCTACCTCCAAGAAAAGGCTATTCCTTTTGAGGGTTTACTTGCTCAGTTTGAAACTAGGAAAATATTTTCGCAAATTAAAATCGAAAGCGAGCGGGCTAGTAGAGATCTTGCTGAGGTTTATGGTGAGCCTTTGTGGTGCGTTGGCACTGGCATGCGTAATACTCACCTGCGCGCTATTGCTCCCACTGTTAGTAATTCAAAGCTTAGTGGAAACATTTCGCCGGGAATAGAACCTTGGGCTGCTAATGTATTTACAGAGCAGTCTGCTAAAGGTACGTTTATACGTAAAAATCCTACACTTTTAAAATTACTTAGAAAACTTAAAATAAATAACAATGAAACTTGGGATAAAATTCTGGCAGATGGTGGTAGCGTTCAAGGTCTATCTGAGCTTGACGGGGTTGTGATTGGAACACACGATGTACCAGCTAAAGACGTTTTTAAAACGTTTAAAGAGATCAATCAACTCGAACTAGTAAATCAAGCTGGTATCAGGCAACAGTACATAGATCAGTCTGTTAGTTTAAACCTGGCATTTCCTAGTGTAGCCACGCCTAAATGGATTAATCAAGTTCATATGTCAGCATGGAAAAAAGGTATTAAAACCTTATACTATACTAGAACCGAATCAGTACTACGCGGTGATATAGCACAACAAGCTATGAGTGAAGATTGTATTGCCTGTGACGGATAAAAACAATGAAGGGGACCTCGTTTGAGATCCCCTTCGGTTACAGGAACTTTTGGGTATGGTACGCCCAGTTATCTTTGTTCCTTATTTTTTACAGACACACTC
>JAAGZR010000158.1 GCA_024206155.1 Aliivibrio sp. | reverse complement strand
ATTAGAAATTCACCCAGACCCTAAATACTTAATGCCAGATCCAATTGAAACATTAATGGCAGCAGAAGAGCTAGTGAAACAAGGGTTTATAGTTTTACCTTATTGTCATGCCGACCCGGTTTTATGTAAGCGATTAGAAGACGTTGGTTGTGCTGCTGTTATGCCACTAGGTGCGCCGATTGGTTCAAATAAAGGCATTATCAGTCGCGATTTTTTAGAGATTATTATCGACCAAGCTCGAGTGCCTGTTGTGGTTGATGCCGGTATTGGTGCCCCATCTCATGCGGCTTTTGCGATGGAGCTGGGTGCTGATGCTGTTCTTGTGAACACGGCTATTGCAGCGGCAAGGAATCCAATCGCAATGGCAACAGCATTTAAATTAGCGGTGCAATCTGGTCGATTAGCTTATGAGAACGGGTTGGCGGCAGTAAATACTCAAGCAGTTGCTTCTAGTCCATTAACGGCATTTCTTGATTAAGGTGAATGAAATGACATTTACTGATGAATGGAAAAAGTTAAATTGGGATGAGGTTAAACTATCCATCTATAGCAAAACTCATCATGATGTTGAAAGAGCGTTGAATAAACCCAAGCGGGATCTAGAAGACTTTAAAGCATTGGTTTCTCCAGCAGCAGAAAACTATCTTGAACAAATGGCTCAAGAATCGGCCCGTTTAACTCGTCAGAGATTTGGTCACACGATTGGTTTTTATATTCCTCTGTACCTTTCTAATCTATGTGCCAACGCATGCACTTATTGTGGTTTCTCAATGGAGAATCGAATTAAGAGAAAGACACTTAATCAAGATGAAATAGCACAAGAAATTGCAGCAATTAAAACGATGAACTTTGATAGTGTGCTTTTGGTTACAGGAGAACATGAAACCAAAGTCGGAATGAATTATTTTCGTCAAACACTACCACAGATAAAGGAGTCGTTTAATTATCTCGCAATGGAAGTTCAGCCTCTTGAGCAAGAAGAGTACGCAGAATTAAAAACCTTAGGGTTGGATGCGGTAATGGTGTATCAAGAAACGTATCATCCATCGACGTATGCTGAACATCACCTTCGTGGCAATAAAATGGATTTTAAATATCGCTTAGAAACGCCAGATAGATTAGCAAAAGCGGGCATAGACAAAATAGGTATTGGTGCGCTTATCGGTTTAGAAGAGTGGCGAACGGATTGTTTTTTTGTGGCGGCGCATTTGGATTATTTAGAGCGTCGATATTGGCAAACGCGATATTCGATTTCATTTCCAAGATTACGACCATGTGAGGGAGCGTTGCAGACAAAATCAATAATGAGTGACAAACAACTGGTGCAATTAATTTGCGCTTTCCGGTTACTAAACTCTGAAGTTGAGTTATCGTTGTCTACTCGAGAGTCTGCAAGTTTTAGAGATAATGTATTACCACTAGGTATCACATCAATATCAGCAGCTTCGAAAACTCAACCAGGTGGGTATGCTAATGATGAGCAAGAGCTTGAACAGTTTTCTATTAGTGATGAGCGTTCTGCTGAGTCCGTCTCTTTAGCGGTACAAGCGAGGGGGTTTGAACCAGTTTGGAAAGATTGGGATAGAAGCTATTCAAGTTGATGTTTCACGTGAAACATCAAGGGATAAATGATTGTTTTGTCCCTTAATAGATTTTTAAATAAAAATGCCACGTTTGCTCTTCTATACATTT
>JAAGZR010000157.1 GCA_024206155.1 Aliivibrio sp. | reverse complement strand
TTCATTTGGCTTTCTAATTTCCACGGTGGGTTAATGACGATCATGCCAGATGCCGTCATGCCACGCTCGTTAGTATCCGCAGAAACACCCAACTCAATTTGTAGAATATTACGGATATCTAATTTTTTAAGCCCTTTAATCATATCGTCGATGTCATGACGATTAACGACTGGATACCAAATCGCGTAAATGCCAGTTGCCCAACGTTTGTGGCTTTGGCCAATAGCGTTAACTACATCGTAATATTCTTTTGCAAGCTCATAAGGTGGGTCGATTAAGACTAATCCTCTGCGCTCTTTTGGTGGAAGACTTGCTTTTAGTCGTGCAAAACCGTCTTCTTTATAAATAGACACTTGGCGATCACGGTGGAACTCTTGCTCAAGCAGAGGGTGATCGGCAGGGTGAAGCTCGGTTAATACCATGCGATCTTGACGACGCAGGTGAGCACGGCCAACGCGAGGTGAACCTGGGTAGTAACGCAGTTCTTCACCGTCGTTTAATTCAGTGATGGCATTTAGGTAGCTTGTGATCTCTTCAGGAAGGTCAGTTTGTTCCCAAAGACGAGCGATACCTTGCTTGTATTCGCCGGTTTTTTCAGACCATTCATGCGTTAAATCGTAACGACCAACCCCTGAGTGGGTGTCGTGATAAACAAATGGCTTATCTTTTTGCGTTAATGAATTAAGGATAAGACTTTGAACAATGTGTTTAACCACATCGGCATGGTTGCCTGCATGAAAACTGTGACGATAACTTAGCATGGATGAACTCTCACTATTGGAATCACATGATTATACCCAAGTTTATCGCTCAATGTGTGTACTCTTGTACCAGCCATTGAAATTTTATCCATTAAGCACCATCTTTAAGGGATAAGCCGATCCTAAAAACGAAAAATAGAAAAGGAATGAATATGTCTAACCCGTTACTTACCTTTACTGATTTACCGCTGTTTTCTCACATTAAGCCTGAGCACATTCAGCCTGCGGTAGAGCAAGCCATTGCCGATTGTCGTGCAAAAATTGAAGAAGTATTAGCTTCTGATACTGCTCCAAGTTGGGAGAGTGTTATTATTCCTTTGGCTGAAACCGATGATCGTCTAAGTCGTATTTGGTCACCAGTAAGTCATTTGAACTCAGTACAAAACAGTGAAGCACTGCGTGAAGCGTATGAAGCGTGTTTACCTGCGTTATCTGAATACGGTACGTGGGTTGGTCAAAACAAAGGACTGTACGAAGCGTATAAATCAATTAAAGAGAGCGAGGCGTTTGTAACCCTATCTCAAGCTCAACAAAAAACAGTCATTGATGAGCTGCGTGATTTTGAATTATCAGGCATTGGTTTACCTGCCGATCAACAAAAGCGCTACGGTGACATCAGCAAGCGTACCTCAGAATTAAGCTCAAATTTCAGTAACAATGTGCTTGATGCAACCATGGGTTGGTCAAAACACATTACTGATGAAGCGGAATTATCAGGTTTACCAGAATCAGCAATGGCAGCAGCAAAAGCCGCGGCAGAAGCGAAAGAGTTGGACGGTTGGTTACTGACACTAGAAATGCCATCGTACATTCCAATCATGACTTATGCTGATAATAAACCACTACGCCGTGAAATTTACGAAGCGTTCGTTACTCGTGCATCGGATCGCGGCCCAAACGCAGGTAAGTGGGATAACACTGATTTAATCTCTGAAGAGTTGCAACTTCGTCATGAAGTATCACGTCTATTAGGTTTTTCCTCTTACAGTGAAAAGTCACTAGCAACCAAAATGGCGGAAAGCCCAACTCAAGTCCTTGGTTTCTTAAATGATTTAGCGGCTAAAGCGAAACCACAAGGTGAACGAGAAGTTGAAGAGCTAAAAGCCTTTGTAAAAGAAGAGTTTGATATTGATGAGTTAGATCTGTGGGATGTGACTTATTACTCTGAAAAGTTAAAACAAAAGCTGTACCAAATCTCTGATGAAGAGCTACGTCCTTACTTCCCTGAATCAAAAGCCGTTTCTGGCCTATTTGAGGTCTTAAACCGTCTGTTTGGCATGACAGTGGTTGAGCGTGAAGGCGTTGATGTATGGCATGAGTCAGTGCGTTTCTTCGATATCTTTGATTCTACCAATACCTTACGCGGTAGTTTTTACTTAGATCTATACGCACGTGAACACAAACGTGGTGGCGCATGGATGGACGAGTGTCGTGTGCGTCGTATTACTGAAAATGGTGAACTGCAAACGCCAGTGGCGTACCTAACCTGTAACTTCAGTAAGCCTGTTGGTGGTAAACCAGCGCTGTTTACTCATGATGAAGTGGTTACTTTATTCCACGAATTTGGTCACGGTATTCACCACATGCTAACGCAAATTGATGTGGCATCAGTGTCTGGTATTAATGGCGTGCCTTGGGATGCGGTTGAATTGCCAAGTCAGTTCTTAGAAAACTGGTGCTATGAAGAAGAAGCGTTGGCGTTTATTTCTGGTCACTATGAAACGGGTGAGCCGCTACCAAAAGAGATGCTAGATAAAATGCTTGCGGCGAAAAACTTCCAATCAGCGATGTTTATTTTGCGTCAGCTAGAGTTCGGCATGTTCG
>JAAGZR010000156.1 GCA_024206155.1 Aliivibrio sp. | reverse complement strand
GTAAGTCCACCACACAAACCGTCGTGGGCGTGCTTGAGTCTATGCCCTCTTGCGCGCAATTTTTTCTGTTGTGAAGAGTATTCGCATAGCTCTTTCATAGTCATTACGCCCATGGATTATCTGATTTTGGAACGTAAGTTAGACCTTTGTAGTTGAACCACTCTGTGACGCCTTCTTTGTCTTGATCTTCATTGTAGATGAAAGCAAATTTAGCGGGCAAGTTGCCGACAGTGTAGCCTTTGTAGTCTTGAGTGCCAATTCGTATGAAGTTATGGCCGTCTTTTTTGAAGAATTTAATTTTTTGCATAGTTATTTATTTAAATGTTACATATATATTATCCAAAGGATATATTATTTTATTTGTAAAACGCTTGTTGCCATTGAGGTATTTCTGCGTTTAAGCGATCGTAGTACTCTTGTTCAATCATCTTAATTTGTACTTGTTTAAGAGTATGGTGTGAAAACTTACGTTTTTTCTTAGTCTTCATAACCTTCTACGATTTCTTCTACGTCAAGAGCTGTAAAGTAACCTTCACCAAACTCATTAGAGATATTAGCTCTTTCACGTATTTCATTGTACTCGGCTATTCTACCTATTTGGTAACAGCACGCTCCGATCATTATAGCGAATACTGCATTTCTTAAATTATTTTTCATATTCGTCTGAGTTTTTTACTATATTATCATTGATTACTTGTAAGACTTCGTTACGAGTTATTTCACCCATCATCTGCTTAAGTATAAGAGAAGTCATATCGATCTCTTTATTGTTAGTTACTTGTATAAATTGCATAGTTATTTAATATTAGTAGAAATCATAGTAGATATCTATTACGTTAGACTTTTGCTCGTCAGTGAGCTCATTGTAGTGCTTGTCGTATAATCGCCAAGATATTTTTAGTAAGGTATAAGATTTGGTTACCATAGTATTTAGTTTTAATAGTTAATAATTTGTTTAATCGCCTGTATAATTATCATGAGTGGACTTACTTGCATAATACTCTGCGGCGCCTGCATTAGACAGTTTACGCTTGTATTCGTATTGTACTCGATTATCTAATAACTCATCGATTTTATCTTGCATTTCTGCTTCAGTGTTTGCAGGAAATGATATTAAGTGATAAGGATAGAAGTTAAAGTACTTGCATGTGTATGATGAACACTTTTGTCCATTTGATGCAGTC
>JAAGZR010000011.1 GCA_024206155.1 Aliivibrio sp. | reverse complement strand
GCATCTTTTACAACACCAGAAACAAATGCTGCACATTGACGTGAAGATAAGCGCTCTTTGGTTTGGCCTGCAAACTGAGGATCTTGCATTTTTACCGACAAAACGTAAGCACAACGATCCCAAATATCATCCGCAGTTAATTTCACACCACGTGGTAATAAGTTTCGGAACTCACAGAATTCACGCATTGCATCTAAAAGACCTTGGCGCATACCATTTACATGCGTACCACCTTGAGCGGTAGGAATAAGGTTTACGTAACTTTCAGAAACAAGCTCTCCGCCTTCAGGTAACCACGTTACGGCCCAGTCGGCAGCTTCACCTTTACCTAAGAATGCGCCCGTAAATGGTTCTTCTGGTAATAATGTATAACCAGCAACACCCTCTAAAAGATAATCTTTAAGGCCATCTTCATAACACCACTGATGCTCTTTATCGTTAACTTTATCTTTAAAAACAATCTCTAAGCCAGGGCAAAGTACCGCTTTCGCTTTTAAATTATTAATCAGACGAGTAACCGAGAATTTTGCTGAATCAAAATAGCTTGTATCAGGCCAAAAATGAACACTGGTACCGCGATTACGGCGACCACAAGTGCCCGTTACCGTTAAGTCCGATACTTTTTCACCGTGTTCAAACGCAATTTCATATATTTGACCATCACGACGGACAGTAACTTCGACGCGTTTTGAAAGGGCGTTTACGACAGAGATACCAACCCCATGCAAGCCGCCTGAGAATTCGTAGTTTTTACCTGAGAATTTACCACCCGCGTGTAGCTTACATAAAATAAGTTCAACACCTGATACTTTTTCTACTGGATGGATATCAACAGGCATACCACGTCCATCATCAATAACTTCAAGTGATTGATCAGCGTGTAAAATTACTTCAACTTTTTTCGCGTGTCCGGCTAACGCTTCATCAACACTGTTATCAATAACTTCTTGGCCCAAATGGTTTGGGCGAACAGTGTCGGTATACATACCAGGACGGCGACGAACGGGCTCAAGGCCATTTAGAACCTCAATGGCTCCTGCATTATATTGTTCAGTCATATCTCGGAAGGCTTCTTAAAATTTGTCACATAGTCTGAAAGGGAGAGAGGAAAGTCAAGCAAACGCCCCTATTCCACTCTAAATATGTGGCTTTGTATTAAAGATTATATAGATACTGTGTCTCTATCGTAGAGAAACGGTAACTATAAATTTAGAAATTGAATAATTTGTTCAGGGTAACGCTCAAAATCAACAAAACTGTGGTCGCCGTCTTTTTCAACTGTTTGCTTACAGGCTGAATATTTGTCTACCGCTTGTCGATAATCAAGCACTTCATCGCCTTCTTGCTGTAATAACCACAAAGAGCTCGGGGTATCAATCAAATCAACACGCAATGAAAAGAGTTCTTTCATGTGTTTTTCTTCAAGGAAGTACTCTTCTTGTGTATACGGGTTCACTTGAGCTCCTAAATAGTCCTCAAGCAACTCATAAGGCTTCACGGCTGGATTAACTAACACCGCTTTTACTCCATAGCGATGGTTTAACCATGTTGATAAATACCCGCCTAGCGAACTGCCGACTAAGCCTATTTGGTAGTCAGTTTGGTACTTTTCAACCAGTTGAGTTAAATACTGAGCGGCTTCTTTTGGATAAGAAGGTAATCGAGGTGTTATCACTTTAATGTCTGGACGTTGCGCTTCACAATAACGAGTCATGACTTGCGCTTTATGGGATAACGGTGAGCTGTTAAACCCATGAATATATAAGAGTAAGCTTGGTTTTTTCACTTAATAGCCTCCAGCATCACTGTCAGCAGAAAAATCACAATTCTCTAAACGGTGTACTTGCGTCTCAATTCTTCCATCAGGCAGTAAATCCAACGTTCTCCAGCCTGGTGCTTGTGAGTCTAAGGCAAAATCATCTGAGTCTGGAAGAAATTGTACGCACGTTGAAGGCGTTGCAAGTAAACGGGCACCATTAACAATACGGTCAAGTTCTTGGTGAATATGGCCACATACAATGCCACTGACGTTGTCATGCTGACCAACGATACTCCAAAAGTCATCATTGTCTTTTAACTGATGCTGATCAAGCCATGCGCTACCCGCAGGCAGTGGGTGGTGATGCAATAGCACTAAGGAATGACGGTCTGGATTTTGGGATAACACGCTATCAAGTAAAGCTAATTGTTCTTTTGATAATGCCCCATGAGGCACCCCTACCACTTGGCTATCCAGAATAATGAGTTGCCAGTGTTGACCTATAAATAAATGCTCACAAGCTTGGATTTGAGAAGAGGGCAGAACTCCCCCCATGCTAGGTTTATAGTCATGATTACCTGGTAACCAATAACATGGCTTTACTAATGGCTTAATTCCATCAACAAAATGTTGATATGACGACACGGTATGGTCTTGAGAGATGTCACCCGTTGCGATGATCGCATCAAAATTAGGCGTACGCTGTTGCACCTGTTCAACAACAGTTTGAAAACTTTTTAATGTAGGTACACCAAGAAGCGCCCCATCTTCAGGCGTAAACAAATGCGTATCTGTTATCTGTAACAACCGAACTGGGCCGTTTTCGTTATTTAGTAATGTTTCCGAGAGCAAAATAGCTACAACCTTTTAATTCTTTTCTAAAAAAATGGGCTCTTGGCTTATCCCATTTTTCAAACAAAACGTTAGCCAGTCACTTAAGAACTGGTTTAATTGATGCTTTTCATCTTTTTGAAGCATCTTCCCATTTGGGTAATCGTATTTCGCTTTAATGTAGGCAAGTTGCTGGCTCGCACATACCTCTGCAACTCTCGCATCATGATAAAGCCTTACTGTTAACTTCGGAAGTGGGTATATTGGTTTCTCACCTATCTGATAAACATCAACCAATGTTGTATATACCGTCACCTCGAGTACCTTAATCTGATACTGTTGCTGACAAACTTGATAACGAATTAGTGCACCTATTTTTTCATTCTTTGGTAAAAGTGACACCAATTTAGCGTAATTAGTTTCATATACTCTCATCAAGCTTGCTAAATCTACATGGTATTTACGCATGTTATTGCGCATTCCACTGTGATCGTAAGCGCGAAACATTCAATTCTAACCACTGAAGCGCAATAATTGAAGCTGCATTCTCAATTATGCCACGGGTCACTAATGCATAAGCCTCTTCTCGGGTCACAACATGAACCCGAATGTCTTCATTTTCTTCTTCTAAGCCATGAATACCAACCGCTTTAGAGGCATCAACACAACCGACAAATACATCTAGTTGCTCTGAGCAGCCACCAGAAGATGGGTAAAAATGAGAGATTTTCTCTAAATGAGAAACTTCAATACCGGCTTCTTCGTTGGCTTCTCGAATGGCAACTTGCTCTGCGGTTTGATCTTTATCTATCATTCCAGCAACGATCTCATACTGCCAAGGAGAATCAGACTCTAGTGCACCAACTCGAATTTGCTCTATTAACACGACACTATCGCTTACCGGATCATAAGGCAGTAACGCTACAGCATGCCCGCGCTCAAACAACTCCCTTTCGATTACCTCGCTCCAACCACCCTGAAATAGTTGATGGCGAAAGCTCACTTTTGTCATATTGAAAAAGCCATTATAGAGCGATGTTTTCGACAAAATATCAACATCATCGAAACTAAATTGGTTTGTTAATCGTATTTTTAATGATGAATTCATTTTGCTCTCCGTATTTTGTGGCTCTGTTTTATCACTCATCGAAGACGGCAACAATTTTTTCACTCAACTTTTTAGATAATGCTTACACTTTTTTAGATGCTTTCCACATTATTAAGATACCAAAAGTCGATAAAACGTAAAAAAACGTAATCTTTACAGCCAGATTACATAGAGTTAATGTACACTCTATGAACTATATTATATAAAACAATTTTTGCAGGACAAACCACCATGAGAAAACTGCTTCCACTCTTAATTGGAATCGCATTAGGTAGTTTCAGCTCTTTAGCTGCTGCCGATGACCTTGCGCAAGTATACAATCAAGCTAAAGAAAATGATCCTCAACTTCTAAGAGCTGCTGCAATTAAAGATGCCGCTTTTGAAGCAGTGAATTCATCTCAAAGTTCGTTATTACCACAAATTAATTTAACGGCGGGCTACAATATGACCCGTAGTAATTACAATCCTAATGAGCAAAATGTATTAAACGCAGGTATTTCACTATCCCAAGAATTATACCAACGTTCTAGCTGGGTAAGCTTAGATATCTCCGAGAAAAGTGCTCGCCAAGCTGATTCTGCGTATGCTGCAGAGCAACAAGACGTTATTTTGCGTGTTGCTCAAGCGTACTTTGATGTGTTACGAGCTAACGACAATCTTGAATTTGTACGTGCAGAAAAAGCAGCAGTTGGTCGCCAACTTGAGCAAACGAAACAACGTTTTGATGTGGGTTTATCTGCAATTACCGATGTTCATGATGCGCAAGCACAATACGATAGCGTATTAGCAAATGAAGTATTAACAGAGAACCAACTAGTAAATAGCTACGAAGATCTTCGTGTTATTACTGGAAAAGGTCATACCAAGTTAAGCGTGTTAAATACAGAGCGCTTCTCTGCTAGCCCTTCAACACAAAGTTCTGACAGCTTAATTGATGAAGCACAACAAAAAAACTTAACTCTATTGGCTGCTCGTATCAGCGCTGATATTGCAAAAGATAACATCTCTCTAGCAAGCTCTGGTCACATGCCGTCACTGACTTTTGATGCATCGTATGGTTATACGGATATTACAGGAACAAATTCTCCTCAACGAACTGATTATGATTCTAATGATTTAAAAGCTGGTATTAATTTAGTTGTTCCTATTTATACTGGTGGTAATACGAATTCATTAACAAGCCAAGCTAAGTTCCAATACGTTGCGGCAAGCCAAGAATTAGAAGCGACTTACCGTGATGTGACGAAAAATGTTCGTGCATTTAACAACAATATCAATGCGTCAATTGGTGCATTAAAAGCGTACGAGCAAACAGTAATCTCTGCAAAATCAGCATTAGAAGCAACAGAAGCAGGTTTTGATGTTGGTACACGTACTATTGTTGATGTATTAGACTCAACGCGTCGTTTATATGATGCAAACCGTAACCTAGCAAACGCTCGTTACGACTACATTTTAAGTGTTCTTCAGCTAAAACAGGCGGTTGGTACACTAAGCGAACAAGATATCATGGATATCAACGCGGGTTTAAAAGCAAACAAAACTACACAAGCTAAATAAGCCAGTACCCATCGTATACATTTTATGATGGGTGTCGCACAAACAAAAAAGCCACATTACTATAATGTGGCTTTTCTTTTATGCATTATAGATGATATTAACCGCGACCGCCTTTAATTGCTTCAATGATGCCTGTTGTTGAACAACCATCTTCAAAGTTTAACACTTTCACTTCACCACCAGCTGCAATCACTTCTGCACCACCTGCAATGTCTTCGATTGCGTAGTCACCACCTTTTACAAGTAAGGTTGGCAATACTTCAGAAATAAGACGTTGAGGTGTATCTTCAGAGAAAGGAACAACCCAATCAACCGCACCTAACCCTGCTAATACCGCCATACGACGATCAGTTGGGTTAATAGGACGACCAGGGCCCTTCAAGCGCTGTACTGATTCGTTAGTGTTAACCGCAACAATCAGGCGATCGCCTAATTCTGCTGCGTGGTTTAGATAAGAAACATGACCTGCATGTAAAATATCAAAACAACCATTAGTCATTACTACTCTTTCACCACGATCACGAGCTTGTTTTACGGCATTAACCAAAGCATCTTCACTGATAATACCAAAACCCGAATCTTGGCTACCGTGAATAGCTTCTGCCAGTTCAATGGTTGATAGTGTTGATGTACCCAGTTTACCAACAACTACACCAGCTGCTGCATTCGCTAATACACAGGCTTCATCAAGTGGTTTTCCTGTCGATACTGATGCAGCTAAAACAGAAATAACCGTATCGCCGGCACCTGTTACATCAAACACTTCACGAGCTTGCGTAGGTAAATGTAATGGTTCCATATCACGACGAAGTAATGTCATGCCGTGCTCACTACGCGTAATAAGTAACGCTTCGAAATCAAACTCGTCGATAATCTGTTGGCCTTTGGCAACCAGATCGTCCTCGTCTTTTACTTTGCCTACAACCGTTTCAAATTCAAGCATGTTTGGTGTTAATAATGTTGCACCCCGGTAACGTTCAAAATCGGCGCCTTTAGGATCGATAAATACAGGAACATTTACTTTGCGTGCTTCTTGGATCATTAATTGGACATGCTCTAATGCCCCTTTTGCATAATCAGATAATACAACCGCTTTCACTTTGGATAAGGTAGCTTGCATACGGCTAATTAAAGGCTCAGCAGGAACATCATGGAAGCTTTCTTCAAAATCCAAACGGATCAGCTGTTGACCACGGCTCATCACTCGTAATTTGGTAATCGTTGGAAATTCAGGAAGACAAACAAAATCACAATGCACTTTTAATGACGCTAATGTCGCTGTTAATGCTTTTGCTGGTTCATCATCACCAACAAGACCAACAAGATGAGCATTACCGCCTAACGCAGCAATATTCATAGCAACGTTTGCTGCACCACCAGGACGCTCTTCAATATTATTTACTTTAACCACAGGAACTGGTGCTTCTGGTGAAATACGATTCGTTGGACCACCCCAATAGCGGTCAAGCATTACATCGCCAACAATCAATACACCGGATTGTTCGTAATTAGGAAGTGTCGGTTTCATTCTTTTCTCCGGGGTAATAAACAGCAAATCATCTACCATTATTGGTTTGTGCTATCTATCAAAATTATCTGCCATAAATGGTAGCATTTGTGCAAGTTCTGCGCCAACTTAGAAAGAGTAAACTTTAGATTTAGTAAAACTTACTCACCAAACCATTGATTCCAAGCGGTTACTACCGTTTTTCTTTCTTTATAAAAATCGGTATCAGCAACATCGGCATCAAAACCTAATAAATTGCGATGATGGACTTCATTTCTCATTACGCAATAAGCATGAATTAAAGATTGAGATAGCTCCTCACTCATGACGTCCTGCTCTGCAAAGCTTTCGAAAATACGAACATTGTCAGACCATCGGGTGAGTTTTGGGGCTTGGTTAGCGTGATTTAACACTAAGTATTGGGCTAAAAACTCAATATCAGTAATACCACCCGCATCTTGCTTCAACATAAAACGCCCTGCTTTCTTTCCGCCTAAATGATCTCGCATTTTCTCGCGCATCTCGACAACGTCTTGTTGTAATTTTTGTTCATCTCTCTCTAGGCATAGAATATCATGACGCGTTGCATTAAATGCAGACTGCAACGTCATATCCCCATAAATCATACGAGCACGAACCAGAGCTTGGTGTTCCCATGTCCATGCCTCTTCTCTTTGGTATTCATCAAATGCTTCACTGGTGCTCACCAGTAAACCTGACGCGCCTGATGGACGTAAACGTGTATCGACTTCATATAAAATTCCAGAAGGGGTTCGTACAGAGAAAATATGAATAATACGTTGAGCTAAACGCAGATAAAACTGACGACCATCAATCTCTTTTTTGCCATTAGTATAAGTATTTGCATCGCAATCATGCATGAAGACGATATCAAGATCCGAGTTATACCCTAACTCCCATCCACCGACTTTACCGTAACCAATTACTGCAAAACCTTTACTATCTCGCCCCTCAAGATGTGTGGGTTCACCAAACTTTTCCGTAACTTGCAACCAGGCTTGATTAACTACCGCTTCAACTATCGCTTCAGATAAGTAGGTTAAGTGATCACTTACTTTCATTAATGACAAACCACCCGCGATATCGGAGGCCGCAATTCTAAGTAAACACACCTGCTTAAACTGACGTAGAGCTTCCATCTGCTGTTCCATGTCATCTTCAGGTATGCGAGCAAGAAATTCATTCAATTCAATTTTATATTGGCTCAATTCAATTGGGTTATAGAGTTGATTAATATCCAATAATTCATCCAACAATATCGGATAACGAGTCAGTTGCTCTGCGACCATTGGACTTGCTGCACACAAACGAACTAAATGTTGTAATGCACCATTGTGCTCATCAAGCAATTCTAAATACGTGGTTCTTGTGGCAATTGCTTGAATCAATTTTGTTAATCGAGGCAAAGTATCACTTGCATCTTCTCGACTAATCACAATACTGAACAATTTTGGCATTAAGTGCATGATCGCTTCACGCCCCCTTGGGCCTAGCGTTTTCTTTTTAAGTTCACCTTTAAACTCAATAATATGACGAGTGAGCGATTCTGCTTGTTCAGCATTCAACTCTTGTAAGATATTCTCAAGCACTTCAGGGTTATGTGCCATATCCCATAATTCGACATACGACTTATCAATGCTATTTTCTTGCTCTTCTTCATCCTGACCAATCAAATTTTCAAACACCGAATGTATACTATTCATGTGCTTTTCAATCGCACTATAGAGATCATCCCAATTAGCCATTCCCATCGCAAAAGCCAAGCGAGATTGATCTCTTTCATCCATAGGCAATGTCTGAGTCTGCTTATCTCCAATCGCTTGTAATAAGTTTTCTAAACGACGTAAGAAACAATAGCCAGCCGTTAAATTATCGACTTCTTGGATTGATAATTGGCCTAGTTCCTTAATTGCTTCTAAGGTTTCTAATAACCCGCGACCACGCAAAGAAGGTTCTCGACCACCACGGATTAATTGAAATACCTGAGCTATAAATTCAACTTCTCGAATACCACCAGGGCCAAGTTTAATATTATCATTCAAGCCACGGCGACGAACTTCGGTGGTAATCATCGACTTCATTCGACGTAAGGCTTGAATAGCGCCAAAATCAATGTAACGACGGAAAACAAATGGGCGTAACATTTGGCGAAGTTCTTGATAATGGCTGTAAGTTTCTTTGCCCATCACTCGCGCTTTTATCATCGCGTAACGTTCCCAATCGCGGCCTTGTTCTTGATAGTAATCTTCTAACGCTGCGTAACTCATGACTAATGGCCCACTTTCCCCAAATGGACGCAAACGTAAGTCAACACGATAACAGAAGCCATCAAATGTGGTTTGATCTAATGCTTTAATGACCTTCTGACCCAAGCGAGTAAAGAATTGAGCATTCGCTATGCTTCGGCGAGCGCCTTCGGTTTCTCCATTTTCGGGATAGGTAAAAATCAAATCAATATCTGATGAGAAGTTTAATTCTCCACCACCCAGCTTCCCCATTCCTATTATCAACATAGGCTGCGCCTCGCCTTCTGCATTTCTTGGTGTACCCCAATCAATACACGCCTGCTTGTAAAGCCATTGATATGACTCGACAATCAAGGCTTCAGCTAATAAAGAAAGATGAGATAAACTGATTTCTAAAGACCAATGATGGCCCTCTTTCTCATGAGCTAACGTAAAGTCACGCCATGCGATATAGGCCATTTCACGTCGTCTAAAATAGCGAAGCTCCCGCATCAACGCATTTTCATCACAGCATTGAGATAAGCGATCTTGTAATCGAGAACGATAATCTTCACTACGATCAATCACTTCAAACATTGATGGGAAGCTTTGGCATAAAACTTCGTCTTGCTGAAATGCCTCATGCAAGAAATCACTGCATCCTAAGGCTATCAAGAGCTGCTCCTGTAATGAATTAGGCCACTGCTGTATATGGGAAAGATGAGTTAACTCTTTTTGACGACGTTCTGCTAATGACGCTAATGAGGATGGCAAAGACATGATATTCCTTATCGAAAATTCCTTATGACCGCCAAGTACGATCAGACTGTTGATACTGTGCCAAATTTTGTTTTTCGCCGCAAATAAAAACGCCTACAACTGAGTGTAGGCGTCAATAAAATCAGGTGAAATGATTTAAATTTTGAAGACTTTCATCTTAGCTTCTAACCCTTCGGCATTTTTCTGCATTTCTTCGGATGTTTCGGTTAGCTCAGTCATCACAACAACAGACGCATCTACCAATTCACGAACATTGGTTAAGTTTTGATCCATCTCTTCTGCTACTGAACTTTGCTGATCTGCTGCACTTGCGATTTGGAAGTTCATTTCATTAATATGGTTTACTTGATTAACAATGCTGTCTAGCTCAGTGCCTGCATTGGTGACAAGCTCTACACCTTCTGATGCTTCAACCACACTTTTTTCCATCAACTCAACCGCTTGGTTTGCACTGTTTTGTAATTGAGTGATCATATCTTGAATTTCAACAGTAGCACCTTGTGTGCTTTGTGCTAGGTTTCTTACTTCATCGGCAACGACAGCAAAACCACGCCCTGCATCACCCGCTCGAGCCGCTTCAATCGCTGCGTTTAATGCAAGTAAATTGGTTTGCTCAGAGATACCACGAATCGTTTCTACCACCGAGCTGATTGACATCACTCTTTCTTCTACTTGATTAACCACCTCAGCAGAAGCAGCAATATCACCTGATAATGCTTGGATCTTAACTATCGTACCTTCAACAAATTCTTGACCTACTTTTGCTTGAGTTTGTGCCTGCTCGGTACCAATAGAAGCATTACGCGCATTCTCAGCCACATTCTGAACCGTTGAATTCATTTCACTCATGGCTGTTGCTAGCTGATCAATTTCAGCAAACTCTTCTTGAGCCGCTTCTTTTGTTCCTTCCATACTGATGGTCATGATTTCCGTCAACCCAGCAAGCTCTTGAGAGGCTGATAACTGAGTTTCCACCACGCTTTTTAGCTGTAATCGTGTTTTATTTAGTTCTCTTGCCAAATCACCAAACTCATCTTTACAGTTCATCTCAACAGACTCTGATAAATTTTGTGCGGCAATTTCTTTCATTGATGCATTTAAGTAACGCATTTGACGCAACATAATGCTTGAAGCACCAAGAAGAATAATCATAAAAGCAACGATCATGATAATCGTTTGCCAAATAACTTGAAAAAGATAATCTTGGTAATATATCTCTGCGCTCTCTGATGTCTGAGAAGCAACCACTACCCAGTTATGACTAGGTACCTTCACTGCAAATTCATAACGGCTGTGATCATTAAGAGAATACGCTTTTTGAGAAGAAAGGCCTTGAAGTAGCTCTTTTAATGAACGCCCCTCATCTGATGAAGAGGAAAGAGAAGAAAGCGACTGCACCGATTGATGACCAAATATTTTACCGTTATCACGATTTATTAAATAAACATAATTACCTTTAGCCAATGCATTAGATTGAATACTAATAACCTCACTAGCGAGTTCTTTACCGTTTGGCTTGTTACTTAAAATACTATCAACTAACTTAGCACTGACAATGGCTGACTCTTGTGCTCGTTCTTTCTGAATAGTAATAACAGATTGGTAAAAGGTATTCGCATCCCACAGTTGCTTTGTTACTAATAAAACCGTACTAAATATCATTAAAATGACCAATTTAGGCACTAACTTAATATCTGTGACCAGCCTTTCCCATGGCTTAAAAGCTATTGTTAACATTCTCTTTCCTCACTACCTTTCAGAATCAATTTTTTTAGTGCATCATAAAAACGTATAACGCTTATCATCATGCAAACACATATTTCTATTTTATATCGATAGACAGACATAAGTAATTAACATGAATCATAACAAAATTGATCTAAGACCCTTGAGCTTAATGTCACTGATACTTTCCTTTTTATCACTAATTGTGATCTCAAGCTTACTGTTCGTACCACTAGATCACACTAGTCGCGCCATGCTAATCGCACTCGATACTATTATATGTGGCCTCTTTCTCTTTCAGCTTAGTCTTGATTTATTTCGCAGTAAGCACCGTCGCCAGTATTTAAAAGATCACTGGATAGATTTTGTTGCGAGCATCCCCATTATCGAACCTATTCGTTACGCTAGGATTTTCCATATTTTACGTATATGCCGTTTACTTCGCTCTAGCCAATCTTTGTTAAAACAAATTCAGTCAAATCGAAAAGAAGCCACTATTGCTTCAATTTTAGTATTAATGGTGACGCTTATATCTTTAGGTTCTGTCTTTATGTTGATGTTTGAAGGATCAAACCCTGAAGCAAATATACACACCGCAGGGGATGCTGTATGGTGGGCTTTTGTTACAATATCAACCGTCGGTTATGGTGACCATTATCCAGTAACTGTTGCAGGAAAAGTACTAGCGGTATTGATTATTTTATCTGGGGTTGGCATCTTCGGTATGATCTCGGGTTTGATAACCTCAATTATTACAGAGCCTGCAAAAGTAGAACAAAGACGACACGAACAGAAAGAAAAACACGATCGAGACGAGAAGCTTCACTTATTATTACAACAACAAAGTGAAATACTAAGAAAGCTAGAACAAATAGAAAATAAAAAAGAGAAGTAATCAAACAGGGTTGCTTGCTAACTTCTCTTCTTGTTACCGCTTAATCTAAATCAATTAAGAGTAATATAAATACTATTGCCAGTATGGAGGGTATTCAAGCCCAGCTCTACGAGTTTGTTCCATGGCATGTAAGATCGAACGTTCTTGGCGAAGTAACCAGCGCTGTAGTTGCTCTCGCTCTTCTGCATCTTCAAGCAACTGCACTCGTGAACGAAGTGGCTCCAAACTCATTAAATCGCCAATACCTTGTAATAGATCTAACCAGGGTAAGCGAAAACCTTTTCTTCGTTCATCATCATAAATTAATGCAAAGCAGGTTCCTGTCATTAGATTTCGACGTAAACGCATTTTTTGCTTAAAATAATCAGTAGGTAATAACTGATTTGATGTTGAAAACGCTGAATCTAATGCTTCCCACGTTCTATCTAATAACG
Source organism: Aliivibrio sp. (assembly GCA_024206155.1). Taxonomy (GTDB): domain Bacteria; phylum Pseudomonadota; class Gammaproteobacteria; order Enterobacterales; family Vibrionaceae; genus Aliivibrio. The sequence goes on along the minus strand of JAAGZR010000011.1, from coordinate 4,056 downwards.
TACCAGAATGGCCATTAATAGGCTCTTGCAATATTTGACGCTTCTTATCATCTAAAAATGGCTGCCAATCTCGCGTTAAGATCCAACGACTCAAATCAAGCAATAAGCTACAATAGCGAGCTGACATTAATAAAGAAATCATTTCATCTTGGGTTGGTAGACTCGCTGCACTCTCTTTTAAACTTGCGACAAGAAATTTACGAGCATCCAGTTTTCTCAGCACATTCCCTTTTTCTTCAATTAAGTAAGCAAGGTGATCTGATTCATCTAACCAATGTAGCTCTTCTTCTAGCCATTTAAGCTCTTGGCGTAATAATTCACTCGCACGTTTTGGTACCATTTCACCAAAAACTAAAAAGATTTGTCGTAAGAAGGCAATCGCAATACGAATTTCTTGTAATGCTAATTTATCTTGAGTGTCGATATAAATCTGCTCATGATAATGCCAGTGCGACAATGCGTGCTCTAATGAATTAACAAAACACGTTTCAACGCTGTCTGTTGATTCTGTTCTTACTAATGTTAGCGGTTTTACATTATCCGCTGGTGTATCCATGGCTAAACGATAGCCTTTTGCCGCTTTACTTTGGTTACCTAAACGCATTCCACCAGAGCTGCATAAATCTCTAGCAAGTGTAAATAATGCATCGGTTTGACCTGATTTAAGTTCAAGCTCTACTTCACAAATTGGCGTAGTTTTATCACCAGCAATAACCTCACCTTGATCAAAAGCCAATTCAATTTCACTGCCATCTGGCATGGCAACCAGCCACTGTTGACGAACAAAATTGGTGGAGAATAAAGGATACAGTTGTGCTTGAAGATCATCTAAAGCGATGTCATTTGGCCATGCGTCTTCAGGGTGTAAATGCACATTTGGAGTGTCTGAATCATGCTCAGCATTGTATTCTGGTCGCTGATGTAATCCGGCTACAACACGCCCTGCTGTCTTTAATGTTTGCACTCGCTCATCATTAAAGCGTCGGATTCTAAGCCCGGTATCATGCTTACGAAGATGCTGCTCAGGAGTATCAAAATAGATGTTTCCTAAGTTAAGACAACTCTGCTCTATGACCCTTGCACCTGAAATTTTGTCTATAATGGTGTCTACAAACTCAGGAAAAACAAAAAATTTTAGTTCTATTTCAGTTTCCATAATGACCTCATAACCGTTGTCTTTCCAAGGATATGGCTTAAACTGTCCGGTATCAAGCTAGAAATAATGCCAAAACCATGATCTAAAGTAGTTTTATTGATAGTGGGATTGGGTTAACATTCGCGCCTTTATGGCCATCGTCTAACAATTCACCATTAGGTACTTGTTTTATAGGTTAAGAAACCATGCCAGTAAATACTATTATGGGGTTATTCGCAAAGTCCCCAATGAAACCTTTGCAGCGACATGTTGTTTGTGTCAATGAATGCTGCTCACTGCTTGTTCCGTTTTTCGAAACGTGTGCAAAAGGTGATTGGGAAAAAGCGAACGAACTTCGTGCGCAAATTTCTCATTTAGAGAAAGAAGCGGACGTACTAAAACGAGAAATTCGTTTAAAACTTCCTCGAGGTTTATTCATGCCTGTTGATCGCACCGATATGCTCGGTCTATTAACTCAGCAAGATAAACTTGCAAACCTGGCTAAAGACATCGCAGGTCGCGTTGTTGGTCGCCAACTTGAAATTCCAAGCTCTATGCAGGATGCATTTTTAGCTTATGTTCAACGTTGTTTAGATGCGGCTAATCAAGCGCAAGAAGTGATCAGCGAGTTGGACGAGCTATTAGAAACCGGCTTTAAGGGACGTGAAGTCACTTTGGTTGCTGAGATGATCAATAAATTAGATATCATTGAAGATGATACTGATGAATTGCAAATTCAACTGCGCCAGCAACTCATGAACATCGAACACAAGTACAATCCGATCGATGTTATGTTCCTTTATAAAATTCTTGAGTGGGTTGGTGGCATTGCCGACCAAGCACAGCGTGTTGGTTCTCGTTTAGAACTAATGCTATCTCGCTCATAAGTTTGTAATTCAGTAACAGGTAATACAATGGATATTCTTGCTAACTACGGCACGACCCTAATTTTAGTTGCGGCCTTCTTCGGCTTCCTTATGGCGATTGGTATTGGTGCAAATGATGTTGCCAATGCAATGGGCACCTCTGTAGGATCTAAAGCACTAACAGTAAAACAAGCAATCATCATTGCTATGATCTTCGAATTTGCAGGGGCATACCTTGCAGGTGGCGAGGTTACAGATACGATTCGTAAAGGGGTAATTGATACCTCCCTTTTCGCTCATCAGCCTGAAGTATTAGTTTACGGCATGATGTCAGCACTACTTGCTGCTGGTACTTGGCTATTACTTGCTTCTTACATGGGTTGGCCTGTATCAACTACTCACTCAATCATCGGTGCAATTATCGGTTTTGCGTGTGTTGCTGTTGGTACCGAAGCGGTTGATTGGAGCTCAGTACAAGGTATTGTTGGTAGCTGGCTAGTTACCCCTCTGATCTCTGGTATCTTTGCTTATATGATATTTATCAGTGCTCAACGACTGATATTTGATACTGATAAACCACTCATGAATGCAAAGCGTTTTGTTCCTGTTTATATGTTCATTACGACAATGGTTATCGCTCTAGTTACTATCAAAAAAGGCCTAAAACACGTTGGTCTTCATTTAAGTAACGGTGAAGCATGGGTTGCCTCTGCTGGTGTGTCTGCTTTAGTAATGGTTGGTGGTTACATCTATATATCTCGTAAATTTGCAAACACAGTAAATGATGAGAAAGACAGCCGTGGTTTTACTGGCGTTGAAAGCATCTTCAGTACATTAATGGTTATCACTGCATGTGCAATGGCATTTGCTCATGGCTCTAACGATGTTGCTAATGCAATTGGTCCACTGTCTGCTGTTGTTTCAACTGTTGAACATATGGGTGAAATCACAACGAAAAGTACCATTGCTTGGTGGATCCTTCCTCTAGGTGGTATTGGTATCGTTGTTGGTCTTGCAACATTAGGCCATAAAGTAATGGCAACCGTAGGTACAGGTATCACTGAACTAACACCAAGCCGTGGTTTTGCTGCTCAACTAGCAACAGCATCAACGGTAGTATTAGCTTCAGGCACTGGCCTTCCTATCTCAACAACACAAACGCTTGTAGGTGCGGTATTGGGTGTGGGCTTTGCTCGTGGTATTGGCGCATTAAACTTAGGTGTGGTACGTAACATCGTAGCATCTTGGGTTGTTACTCTGCCTGCTGGTGCTCTATTAGCTGTTGTTTTCTATTACCTAATGCAAGCTGTCTTTGGTATAGGCGCTTAAGTAAGCCTAATCAATTTTGAAACAAATGCACAAAGAGGAGAGTAAAATCTCCTCTTTTCTTGCATCTGGGCCCAAATATTTTTAGTATCTATACCTTCGTTTGAATCGCGATTAATGCATAGATAAATTTTTTACGTAAGCGATTCAGGATCTACTTTTCAAAGGAATATTATTGTGAAGCATTTTATTAGCCTGATTCTACTTGCTTGGGCTATTGCTGCGCCAGCGCAAGCTCAAACTCGTTATATTTCTGATAACCTGTTTACCTACATGCACTCAGGTCCAAGTAACCAATTCAAAATAATTGGCAGTGTGAATGCTGGTGATCGTATCACTCAACTAGCAGCAAATAAGAACTCAGGCTTTACTCAAATTGTTGATACTAAAGGCCGTAAGGGTTGGGTTGAATCTAAATTTGTTTCTCGCCAAGCAGGTCTAGGTGAGCGCTTACCAAAAGTTGAAGCTGAACTCGCTTCAGTTAAAGCGCAATTAGCTAACGCTCGTAAAGCGGCAAATGATGAAAAAGCTGGACTTGCTGATAGTTTGACTCAACGTAATCAACAAATTCAAAACTTAGAAAAAACGTATAATGATGTGAACAATCAGCTAGTAAGTTCTCAATCTGAAGTTCGTGAACTACGCGCTAAGCTAGATACTCAAAAAGAAGACTTATTACTTAAGTACTTCATGTATGGCGGTGGCGTTGCTGGTATTGGTCTGTTATTT
>JAAGZR010000155.1 GCA_024206155.1 Aliivibrio sp. | reverse complement strand
GCTTAGAAGCTTGAAAATAGAAGGAATATATCAAGAGTTATGGGGAATTTTGATTTCTTATAACCTCGTTCGTCTAGAAATGAAAAGAATGGCCGATTTTCATAAAGTGGAACCATTAAGAATAAGCTTTATCAATGCGTTAAGGTTAATCCAAGATGAGTTCCTGTAGTGTTCAGGACGAACACCACAGGAACGGTGCCCAAGAAGCTTAAAAATCTACGAGAAAGCGGGAAGCGGCTAATCCTGCCAAAGAAAAGAAAACGAAAACCATTTCCGCGACAAGTGCTTTATAAAGTACCGCGCTACCCTTATAAAAAAAGAGCCGCTAGCTGTTAAGCGAGCGGCATTAGCATTTATATGCGACCTTTTTTATCAATATACATTTGTTTTATACACTAATGATTACAGATACGTTCTGGATTTGCCGTTAACCCAGAATCCAACTCTACAACTTTCTTTTTAGATAAAAGAAAATCAAGCAACTCAGTTAATGTTAGTCCTTGCTGACTGCACGTATGAAAACACACCTCACTACCAAACTCACTTTCAATCATCCCTTCTAACTGCAAACGAGAAAGCGGCTTTTCCGCATTCAATAAGAGATTTAGTACTGTATGACCGTGAATATCTTGTTTCATGATTAACCTTAATACGTTAGATACAAATAATAGAATAGCAAAAACAGAAAAAGACTACCATTTACCTCTTTCCCCCTTCCTACTGAACTACAGTGTTACTTTACTATAAGGACTTATCTCCCTCATACTTAGACTTAAATCACCAAAACGTCAACTAAGTTAAATAATGCTTAATTAGGCAACAGTTAAAAAACACAAAAAAAGAAAACTTACCCACTAATAACAATAAGTTATATAGATTGAAATTATAATTCCAAAATTAATGATGGAAAAAGCACCTCATCATAAAAGTAGGTTTAATCAAAATTATCAAACTCAAACAGGTTAGTAATATCAATATCAATAATAACCCCACCATATAGTCTCTACAAAAAACAAAAAACAAAAGGTAGAGCAGCATCAAGAAGATAAGCCAAGAAATAAGAACAAAAATAGATGCTCAATAAACAAACCATAAAAATGGCAATATTAATAATATAAATCAAACACTTATATTGGTTTTACATTTAAAATACACAAAAAATCATAATATCAACAGATAAAAACATACCTAAACAAGCTACCAAACATCTAGTTTTGTCATAGAAAAGTTATTTTTTTAGGCTTTTGAGCAATATGCACTTGATCAACAACCAAAAACAGTGTTATTCTATTTGTCAAGCAATGATAGAAGACATTAAAGGAGCATAGTAATGATTACTTCATCGCAAAAACAAGGACTTATGATGATCGCAGTAGTTGTTGGACTAATGACCCTGCCAATGATGTACTAATATACATTCAAATAAGTTTATATAAAAAAACGGACGCAAATGCGTCCGTTTTTTTATATCTGAAATAAATACCTCAAAACAAATGCTTTATATTATCCCAATGAATCAGATAGATAGCTAATGAAGCCAGCGTCGAAAGCAGTACAATACCAACAACGAGTTTCCATAAAAAACGACTCGCTCTAGGCGTTAAAATATCAGTCATTTCTTTACAGGCCTCTTTGAACCTCGACTTATCCTCTAACTTACACCCTTCTTCATGCACGACTTTATTTCTCATTGTTGCAATAAAGCGTAATCGACCAATCACCCCATGAGGTAAACGCTCCTCACAGCTGGTAATAAGCTGATGAAGTCCTTTTCCTTCAGCGTGATAGTGTGTCCTTAATAAAGACTCAATTTTTCGACTTTGTTTTACAACAAGATCAATCTCAGACATACCACTCTCCTAATCCTTTACTTTGAATTTCTTTATTTCCTTTATACCACTCTAAAATCCGTTTCTTTTTCTGATCGTTGAGATTAATTCTTTCTATTTGGCACACACTCATCTTTTAATACTTTTCTCATCAAATAATAAGAGATCTTTAATCAATAGTATTCGAGCCAGATCTCAGTTCCTATCACATTTCATTCTGGAGTAAACAATATATATAAAATAACCGGAAAATCCGCACAAACTAGGAAAATACTCCTTATCTATCTTAATAAAAAAGTTAAAATAACAATGGCTCTATTTACTCGCACGTTTAAGGAAAATCATGCCTGCCATTTATATTGTTCTGTTGTTGATCTTTATTTTAATTTCCGCACTCTTATTCCAACGATTTCAAACTAAGTTTATCTTGGGTGATAACGCCCCTGAAATGAAAACTGAAGTCACTATTCTGGATAAACAAATCGTAGAAATACCCGATGCACAGCTAGGAGAAGAAGATCAAGAATTCTGGATTTACGTTCAAAAAGGAAAATTTGGTCCCAAAAGAGAATTTGAAGTTGGTGTTCACTATTTTCATGCTCTAAACCCAGGAGATAAAGGTATAATGACCTATCAAGGGCGTAAATTTCATCACTTTGCTTTAAAGCGAGATTAATCTAGGGACCTCATTATGACCAACGCAATGCTTTCTGCTATTCCATTAACCTCTCTTTCTGGTGTTGGAGCCAAAGTAGCAGAAAAGCTCGAAAAAATTGGGTTGGTCAACATTCAAGATTTACTTTTCCACCTTCCTCTTCGTTATGAAGACAGAACCCGTGTTTATCCAATGGCTCGTGTTCATTCTGGTTTATTTGCCGCCGTTCAAGGCAAGGTTATGTCTTGTGATATGCAATTTGGCAAACGTAAAATGTTACTGGTTAAAATTAGCGATGGTAATGGCACTATTACACTGCGATTTTTTAATTTCAATGCGGGAATTAAAAACAGCTTTAGTGAAGGAAAAGTGGTTCATGCCTATGGTGAAATTAAACGTGGCGGAAGTGGCTTAGAGATCGTTCATCCTGAATATCAATTCCATACCCCTTCTAAATCTTTGGATATAGAAGCCACGCTAACACCTGTCTATCCAACCACCGATGGTTTGCGCCAAAACACGCTACGTAGCTTGACCGACCAAGCATTAGAATTGCTAGATAAAGCCGCTGTTACTGAATTATTGCCCCAAGGTTTGTATAACAACCAAATTACACTCAACCAAGCTTTGCATATTATTCATCGCCCTGAGCCTTCAATTAACCTTGATCGATTTAATGAAGGAAAGCACCCAGCACAACAACGGTTGATCATAGAAGAACTATTGGCTCAAAACTTATCCATGCTTTCTGTTCGTAGTAAAGGCCAGCAAGAAGACGCACTACCATTAGCAACAGTGACGAATTTAAAACAAAAACTATTAAATCAATTACCATTTACGCCAACAAGTGCCCAACAACGCGTCGTAGCAGAAATAGAGCAGGATCTGGCTAAGCCTCACCCTATGATGCGATTGGTTCAAGGGGATGTGGGTTCAGGTAAAACCTTAGTTGCCGCACTCGCAGCCGTACAAGCGATTGAGCATGGTTATCAAGTGGTGCTAATGGCCCCAACCGAGTTATTAGCAGAGCAGCACGCAGTAAACTTTGGTAATTGGTTTGAAAGCATGGGCATCCCCGTTGGCTGGTTAGCTGGCAAACTAACAGGTAAGGCAAAAGAGAAAGAATTAGCTCGCATTGCCAATGGTGAAGCGAAAATGATAGTGGGCACTCACGCACTCTTTCAACAGCACGTTGAGTTTCATCACCTTGCTTTAGTCATTATTGATGAACAACACCGCTTTGGCGTTGATCAACGTCTAGAGCTACGTGAGAAAGGTGAAAAAGATGGCGCTTATCCGCATCAGCTGATCATGACTGCAACGCCTATTCCGAGAACCTTAGCTATGACGGCGTATGCAGATCTAGAGACATCAGTAATTGATGAACTTCCACCAGGTCGCACACCAATTCAAACCATCGCTTTACCAGATACAAGACGCGATGAGATCGTGAATAAAGTAAGAAATGCATGCATAAATGATGGCCGGCAAGCCTACTGGGTGTGTACCCTTATTGATGACTCTGAGGTCCTAGAAGCCCAAGCCGCCTCTGATACGGCTGACGCATTACGACTACAACTGCCTGAACTTAATATTGGTTTAGTTCATGGCAGAATGAAATCAAAAGAAAAACAACAAATCATGCAGGAGTTTAAAGAAGGGAAACTGCACTTATTAGTGGCTACTACGGTTATTGAAGTCGGGGTTGATGTACCTAACTCAAGCTTAATGATTATCGAAAACCCTGAACGTCTTGGTTTGGCACAATTGCACCAATTGCGTGGCCGAGTTGGTCGAGGATCTGTGGCTAGCCATTGTGTTTTACTCTACCACTCTCCGCTATCTAAAACCGCTCAGAAACGTCTGAGTGTTTTACGTGAAAGTAATGATGGCTTTGTAATTGCTCAGCGAGATTTAGAGATCCGAGGCCCAGGTGAATTACTCGGAACCAAACAGACAGGATTGGCTGATTTTAAAATTGCAGATTTAGTACGAGATCAGCATTTAATTCCTGAAGTACAACGCATTGCACGCCACTTACATGATAACTACCCAAGCAATGCCAAAGCAATTGTTCTGCGTTGGCTAGGCGAGCGTGACATTTACTCAAACGCTTAAATCTCATGATACTAATATAACTAATTAGATAATCATGATTAAAATTACGATTACTTTCATAAATAGCAGACACAAAAAAGGTGAGTACCCACTCACCTTTTTTAACTGATGGGTTAAACTAAACTCTTAGTAATAAGAGTGCTCACCACGATCATGCTCAGTTAAATCTTTAACTGCGGTTAGTTCACCTTCAAATTGAACCAACAATTCTTTTTCGATGCCTTCTTTTAGTGTCACATCAACCATTGAGCAACCATTACAGCCACCACCAAATTGAACGATTGCAACACCTGCATCAGTAATTTCCATCAAGCTTACGTGACCGCCATGGCCAGCAAGTTGTGGGTTAACTTGAGTTTGAATCGCGTATTCAACACGTTCAAATAAAGGCGCATCATCATTTACTTTACGCATTTTTGCGTTTGGCGCTTTCAGAGTTAATTGAGAGCCCATCTTGTCAGTAACATAATCGATGTCAGCATCTTCAAGGAAAGGTAAGCTTAACTCGTCAACATATGCTGATAATTTTTCAAACTTCAGCTCAGTATCATTCGCTTCGATTGCTTCAGGTGGACAGTAAGATACGCCACACTCTGCGTTTTGAGTACCCGGATTAACCACGAATACACGGATGTTTGTCCCTTCTGGCTGTTGTGCTAGAAGTTTTGCAAAATGCTCTTGGGCACTTTCAGTAATATTGATTGAAGACACAAGTAATACCTGACTAAATTAGTATGATTAAGGATTGTACTCTGAAACACAATTTTTTTCGAGCAGAATTCTGTTCAAGTCGAGTTCTGTTCAAATCAAATAGTTTTCGAGTTACATTCAGACATTATAACAAGCTTAATAATTTATTTATCAAGAGTAGATCTTATTATTTGCACGTTAAAATTTGATCCCACGGCAAATTTTCATCGCCTAACACGATAAAGTTAGGATTCTCTAGCGACTCCCTTTCATTATAAGAAAGAGGGACTAATTCGGTTGATAATATACGACCACCCGCTTCTTGAACAATACACTGTGTCGCCGCTGTATCCCACTCTCCCGTTGGGCCTAAACGCAAATAACAATCCACTGCCCCTTCAGCAACCAAGCAAGCTTTTAATGCTGCAGAGCCTAAAGGCACTAAATCATAATTCCACTCAGCACTCATACAGCGAGTAATATTATTAATGTTCTGACGGCGACTTATCGCGATGGCTATAGGTTGATTCTCTTCTTCATGCTTTAGGGTGCTGATACGAATGCTTTCATCCATATCTGGAATTTTCCATGCTCCTTTACCTTCATAAGCATAGTAAGTCACGCCAGAAATAGGGCCATATACGACTCCCATCACTGGGCGATTATTTTCAACTAAAGCAATAATAGTGGCAAAGTCGCCACTGCGAGCAATAAATTCTTGCGTGCCATCCAGTGGGTCTACCAACCAATAGCGATCCCATTGCGCTCGTTGTTCTAGCGCAATATCTGCATCTTCCTCTGACAGAATCGGGATATCTGGGGTCAGTTGAGAGAGCTTTTCTATAATTAATTTATGCGCAGCTAAATCAGCACTAGTTACTGGTGTTTGATCCGATTTAGTAAACTCTTCAAAATCACCTTTCTCATAAATATCGAGAATAAGTTGCCCTGATGCACGCGCAATATTGATCACTTCAGGAAGTAGATGTGAAAGTGTTGAATCCATCAATATTACTCCTTAGATAAAAATTGTTGAGCAAGCAAGAGTGCACTAATGCTTCTTGCTTCTGAAAAATCCAAATGATGTAGCAGCTCAGAAGCTTGAGCTAAAGGCCAACGAACGATATCTAACGGCTCTGGCTCATCGCCCTCAAGTTGTTCATGATATAAACCTTGAGCGACAAATAACGTCATCTTACTTGAGAAGTAAGACGGCGCTAACACCAACTCTTTTAATGGTGTTAATGTTTCAGCACCAAAGCCAATTTCTTCTTTTAACTCTCGGTTTGCCGCTTCTGATGGTGTTTCACCTGGATCAATGAGTCCTTTAGGAAAGCCTAACTCATAGCTTTCTGTGCCTACTGCATATTCTCTGACTAACAACAGATCACCTTGCTCAGTAACAGGCACCATCATCACGGCATTACGTCCACTTGGTTTCATTCTTTCATAGGTACGCTCCACTCCATTAGAGAAGCGTAAATCTACCGATTCAATACAAAACAACTTTGATTGTGCTTCAACGCGTTTATCTAAAATTGTCGGCAATTGTTTTTTAGCCATTGTATTTCCTTACAGACGTCCTGAATAAGTTACTTTATATTGCCCTTTTGAATCCGGCTTGCCTAGCCATTTAAGTTGGCTTCTTAAACTAGATGGAAAGTTGGCTTCAGGTTTGAACCACCCATTAACCTGATAAGAACGATTTGGGTTTAGCACAACATCAAACTCGCTACCCACATCTCCTGATGATTGTTTACTGCTCAAGCTAATCTTGTTATCAACACAAGTGACATCAGCAATCGCTGTATTTGGGTCAATATTTCCTAATGGGGAGATTATCTTACCTGCTGACCAAACCACTTCACCCGTCGCTTGTTTACACCAAGGTTGCCCTTGTTGAAAATAACTAATGCTAATTTCTGCTTGCCCTTGTAAAGACACCGGTAACGCCATCGGCACTTGATTCATAATGCTAGCGACAGGAAGTGAGACCACCATGTTTTCAGCATAAGCCCCTTTTGATACGCTATAACCAACCGTTCCTTTACCACGTAACTCTAGCTCACTACCACGACCAAAACGTACTGAAAATACCGCATGGCCCTTTAATATCGCCATAGGGTCAATCTGCCATTGCAATTGACCATAGTTCACCCGTTGCCATGACAGTGAATCAACCTGCCCTTTCCATGGCGTACCAGATAAACCAACCAACGCTAGCCCTCTTACCTTTGGGGCTTGCTCAACAACCCACTGAATAGGTATGTGCAGTAATGCACTAAAAGTAAAAAAGGTAGAGAAGACCGTTGCGATTAATAATTTAAACTTCATGATCACTCTCTACTTAATTGAAGGCGATTTACTTCAACCATGCCTTCAACATCGGTTTTATTTAAATCTAAAAATTGAACGTGAATACCTTGAGTATCTCTCAGATAGGCAAGCCAATTAATTAATGAATTAAAGGGCAGAGGCTTTACCCACACTTGCATTTGCTCACCGCGAGGTTGCATACGGGCCAATTCAATTTTAAATTGACGAGTACTGCTTGGGATCACTTGATTCATCGGCTGATTCGCCACTTGCGAACCTTTTGATGATCCGCCTCTCAAGGTCACAATCGTGTCCGCTTTCTTCTGTACCCAAGTTAACAAACTGCGTTCACTGTTAATGCGATTCTGTGCTAGATCTGCTCTATCGTTTAAGGGCTTAATGCCACCCCAATAAATAGCAGCAATAATTAACGCAACACTACCACCACTAACTAGCATTCGCTCTCTTGGTGAAATACTTTGCCACCATGTCATAAAGGCTTTCATTATTTTCTCCTAATAACAATCGCACCAAAGACTTGGTCTTGGTTTTTATTAAGTTGACCCTGTTCAACCTCAAATTCTCCACTTAACTCTGACGTTAGTTTTTCAAAGTAAGGAAAATCTGATGCACTGGCTTGCAGTCGCAACTCATCTCGTTTGCCATCAAATTTTAAACTCTGTAATTTCACTTGAGGGACTTTTGCTAAATATGGCGCAAGCTCTGACATCCAAATCAGTAGGTCATCACCACCTGAGCCACCTTGCAAACGCGCTTCTTCATTTTTCATTTGAGACTTTAAGTAGCTCATTGTTGGGATCTTACGTTTTCCTGGGAATATATCTCTAAAGATTCGTTCACTCTCAGCTCTCAACGCAATACTGTGTTGTTCTAATTTTTGAACTTCAGCAATGTGTTGAGCCACAAAAACCACCATAACCAAACCAAAAGCCAAGATGACTTTTTGCCATACACGCCAATGCTTTCGCCATGACGATTGAGGGCGATATTTACCACTTAACACATTCACTTTAGAAGCAAGCGCTCCCTCAGCCAATAATTGCATCACCAACTCAGGTGACTCTTTAATGTGTTTGGTATTCGCTACATCGATCTCACAAGGCGAATAACTATGAAGCGTATAAGTCCATGAATCTTCATCCGACTCTTCTTCACTCGTTTCTTTTTCTTTGTCACCAGCAGAGAATTTAGCGGCATCAGCAACGAGGCCATCCAATAACATCGGCAACCATTCTTGCTCAGCAATCGCGCCTTGATACTCACTAAAACGCAGTAACCATTGTTGATTAAACTCAACCATACTTGCGCCATCATGATGAAAAGGCAGAGCTAATACGTCAGGCAAGAAGCGTTTTGTGTGGATACCCGCTTCAGTTAATTGTTCTAACCACCGCTCCATTTTTTGATGTTCAACAATCGCAACCTGAGCGATTTTGTTGGTTTTCTGCAAGATAACAATGTGCAACTCATCCACATCTTGCGCTAAATCATCCTCAACAATAAAAGGGAGCATAGAGGAAAATTGTCGAGCTGCGCCTTCTGGTATTACTACCTCACGCAACAATACATCACTGCTTGGCAATAATGCTGAAACGGTACGTTGATCGCTGTATTGCGATAACGAAGACAGTTCTTCCGCAGAGTTTAACTCTCCAGACGCTATCACTTCTTTATTTTCTGGTGACCAGACTATCCATTGAATGGGATCTGATGGCTGACTATTCAGCCTTATTATCAGATGTTCGCTCATTCATTCCTCCATACTGGCGACGGATAACGTTCACCACTTTTTTATCACTACTATGCAATAAAGAACGCACACGTACGCGCGAATCTTCCACTAATACTTGAGCATCTAACTCAAAAAACTGACTGTCTATTGATAAATACGCTTTTGCCTGCCTACGAGTATTGGCATCGACTTGACTTATTGGCCCTTCCGCTAAAAAATCATCAACACTATTCCAACCATCAAACGGTCTGTTTTCTAATACTTCTCGTGCGTTTTCTTCACTTAACCCTGGAGAAAACAGAGCGACTAAAATATTGGCATTTTCAGGTGCTAAGGTATTTACGTTTAAATAAAAATTACTGCTTGGTATCGCACATACCAAAGGTGAAACGGCCTCAACCACTTGAGCCGTTACCCCGTTAATTGCTCTCAACTCACTGGCATCACCTATCCAGCCATTTGGTGCTAAATAAGCAGGTTTAAACGATTGATAAGTACTGTCTTCAACACCAGAGATAGATTGAACCGTATCGTTTTCATCCATGTATTCCCAGGTAGAATCTGCAATCACTTCTGCAAGGTAATTTTCAACCTCAACCGATTCTAATAAGTTCATCCATACTTTAACTAAAAATGGACGCTGAGATGGATCACTACTTGATTTCACGCTGCTTAATGCATTCAAATTAAAACAGGCTTGTTTATCTTTCACACCACCAAAGGCTTCGCCATAATCAAGCGGGTAAGTCGTTTCTTCTGTTGCCCATGCTTGGCTCAAATTAATGGTATCGCCATCTTTATATGCTTCTTCAATACCCGCTTTCGCCAACGCTTCAACCCCAATAGAGTACCAATAAGCCTGTTGATGGTTCACTTGATTTTGTGCTCGATGGAACTGAATAAACAAACGTTCTGACATTTGAGCCGCAATGGTCACCATAATAGCAAGCAACAGCAAAACTACGATCAGCGCGACACCTTGCTGTTTTTTTAAATGACGGTTTAAGTGGTTTCTTTTATTTCTCATCATGACTCACCTTGATCTTGAAATGCGTCACTGCTTTGATCTATATTTTCTTCAACTTTAAATCCTGAGGTTAAGTAGATACGCTCAACATCACCATAATCTTTAAAGGTAATAATCACCTTAGTTGCTTTAGGTAATTGCTTCTTAACGTCCCATATTTTTAACCATTTATTACCATCATAAAATTCAAATTTAAGCGCTTCGACCCCATCAATTAATGGCGTAACCACCGGCTCTTGTCCTACAGGTGTGTCAGGATAACGCCACCACAAACGCTCAATGGTATTTTCAACTAGGCGATAGCCGACTTTGGTGATCTCACCACGAGGAAAAGCCTGTTGTGGATTCTTCCATCCTAAACGAACGAATAAAATACCTTGAGATTCAGAATCCAATAGATACTCACCCGCAGACAATAATTTATCTGACGCTTTTTCGCCATTGGTTCGAAATGGACGAGCTACTATTTGACGAAAGTCGTTATCCAAAAAAACCAAACTGCGTTGAAGTTGTTTAATTCGCTCGCTTTTATCTAAAGACAATTCATTGCTACGTTGAACTTGATTCACCACTTGATACGCTGAAAAGCTCAAGGTGGCAAAAACCGCAATGGCGACCATCACTTCAATCAACGTAAAGCCTTTAGTTAAAGAGCGGGAGGAATTATGGCGCAACATAGGTTCGTACCGTGATTAATGGGGATTTTTGATCTTTATTGGTCGATACCGAAACATCCACTGACTTTAAAATATCAGAGGTTGTTTTTACCGGAGATACCGTCCAATACCACGTCCGTCCAGCTAATTCTGTTTCCCCTTTTTTGGTCACTGTTGGTGGTTTATCTAGCATCATCAATGCCATTTGATTATCTACCACCATCCCTGCGAACGTCTTTTCTTCTAAATAACCTAAAGTATTAATATGCTGAGTCACTGATCGTAAAACACTCAAAGCTGCGGTCGCAAAAATGGCAAGCGCCACCAGAACTTCCAATAAGGTCATGCCTTGCTTGGTTTTTCGTAAAGAAAAGTTACTCTTCATCTCGTTCGTCTCCCGGAGCAAACAAACGGATCACACCAGATTCATCAACTTTTACTTCCCATGTTTTATTATCAAGATTTCCGCGTTCATTAGCAGGAAAGAAAATCACAATAAAAGGGGTCACTTCGCCACTAGATAACACCATTACTTGTGGAGGAATTGGTTTTTTATCTTCTTCAAGATCAGCAAACATCTCTTCATCAAACAAGGAACCCGGCTCAAATAAGCGGTCATCATCAGCCCATGCTGAACCACCTAGCTCCATCTCAAATTCAACGGAGGTATCTTCCATTTTTACTTCGGTAAAAAAGCGGTTTTTCTCAAGAGGCTGCCAGCCATCTACCGTTAACGTCATAAAGCGATATTCTTGTCGCTCTTGGTTAAAGTAAATACCGTAATCCATCCCATTGAGCAAAGCATCTTCATTAAGAAGCTGAACTAACTGATAAAAACGTGAGGCTTGCTCTTCCATTTGGTCATCTTGACTATCAGGAAGGCTCATGATGACTGCCATCGAACTGACCGATAGCAATACCAATACCAACATAATTTCGATTAGGGTAAACCCAACCTCACGTTTTATCTTCATCATTATTCTTATCTAGCGCTTATGACTTATTGAAAGTCTTGCATGTTCCAGTTACCAATATCAGCATTGGCACCTTCACCGCCTTCTTGACCATCTGCACCTAATGAGAAGATATCAATTGTGCCGTTATCACCAGGGCTTAGGTATTGGTACTCATTACCCCATGGGTCATTTGGTAAACGACGAATATAACCATCAGCGCGGTAATTACGTGGCTCAGGGCTTGATGTTGGCTTAGATACTAATGCCTCTAGTCCTTGATCTGTCGTTGGATAAACACTGCTATCTAGCTTGTACATATCTAATGAATTTTCTAATGCCACGATATCAGTGATCGCTTTTTGTTGATCGGCCTTCTCTTTGTTACCAAGTAAATTTGGTACGACTAAACTTGCTAAAACACCAAGAATAACGATAACGACCATTACTTCTAATAGGGTGAAGCCACCTTGTTTACGTTGATCTGAATTGACTTGCATGGAATGACTCCTGAGATTAAAAATCAATATATTAATAAGAAGAAAAAAGGATAGTAACTACTTACTATCCGACTAAATTATTGAGTTCAATGATTGGCATTAAGGTCGCGACAACAATGAAAAGTACGATGCCGGCCATAAAAACAATCAATAAAGGCTCAAAAATGCCCAAAGCCATATTAACCAGTGATTCAAAGTCACGGTCTTGGTTATCAGCCGAACGCGTTAGCATTTGCTCTAATTCTCCACTTTGTTCACCACTGGCGATCATATGAAGCATCATTGGCGGAAACAACTTTGTTTGTTCTAACGAGATACGTAAGCTCGCCCCTTCACGTACGTTATCTGCCGCTTCTAACACCTGCTGTTTAAAGTATTGATTGCTCATTACATCCGCCGCCACTTTCATCCCATCCAATAATGGAATCGCACTTGAGGTACAGATCGATAACGTACGAGCAAAACGAGAGGTATTTAACCCACGAACCACCTTGCCAATAACAGGCAATCGTAAGATTTTTTTATCCCACGCTAAGCGTAAATGTGGCTTAGTCAGTAACCACTTCACACCAACAATCAATGAAACAACGACCATGATAACAACAAGGCCCCAGTTCACCACAAAGTTACTGGCTGCCAATAATATTTCGGTCACGGTTGGTAAGCCTTGTCCCATTTGCACAAATTGGTCAACAATCTTCGGTACTACCGTCGCAAGTAAAAAAGAGATAACCGCAATCGCAATTAACGTCAGCATGATCGGATAAATCATCGCTTGCTGTAATTTACTGCGCATCTTTTGACGATTTTCAGCGTAATCAGCCAAGCGATTTAATACCGTATCCAAATG
>JAAGZR010000154.1 GCA_024206155.1 Aliivibrio sp. | reverse complement strand
ATACGGAAAATTATGATAAAACCTATGCTAGCGCATAAAGTAAATGAGAACAGAATTGATTTCTCAGAGAAGGTTTTTATACAACCTAAGCTCGATGGCGTGCGCTGTATATTTACTAAAGATGGTGCGTACTCACGTACCGGCAAAAAGTTTCACAACTTGCGCCACATTGAACTAAGACTTGAAAGATTCTTCAAATCACAACCTAATGCAGTGCTTGATGGCGAGCTGTATAATCATGCTCTAAGAGATGATTTTGAGCAAATCATATCATTGGTCAGAAAACAAAAACCAACTGACGAGGATCGTCTAAACGCACAGCATCTTATACAATATCATGTATACGATATAATAGCTGAAGGTCCTAGCTATGAAGACAGACTTAACTGGCTATTGTCAAGTAAATACTTGTGGTCAAACGTAGTTGTTTCTGTTGAAACTATACAGGTTCATAAATATGAAGAAGCTGCTAACGTACACTACGATGGCTTTCTAAAACAAGGTTACGAAGGTTCTATACTAAGACTTAACGGTCCGTATGAGCAAAAACGCAGCTACAACCTACAAAAATTCAAAGACTTCAGTGATACCGAAGCTACTATTATTGGCTATGAAGCCGGTAAAGGTAAGTT
>JAAGZR010000153.1 GCA_024206155.1 Aliivibrio sp. | reverse complement strand
TTTAATTTGATTGTTAGGTATTGATGCTAGATGGCTACAGTTTGCTAATGAGCTAAGGTCAATACCACATCGTTTTAATAACGAAATATACAATGGCTCTCTAATACCGCGCTCTGCTAATAACGGGGATTGAATTAACGCATCAGGCGTCATATCCGCAACTATCTCACCTTGATCCATTAAAATAATGCGATCCACAGAACGATAAAGAACGTCTTCTAAACGGTGCTCAATAATAACAACCGTTTTACCACTGTTTTTATGCAAATCATCAATAATGTCAATCGTTGCCTTGCCTGTTTTTGGGTCAAGACTTGCTAATGGTTCATCAAACAATAAAATATCAACATCGTCTACCAGAATACCGCCAAGTGATACTCGCTGTTTCTGCCCGCCACTAAGGTCATAAGGCGATTTTTTCAATAACTGTTCAAGGTCAACCATTTTAGCCGTATCACGAACAATCGGATACATTTTAGCTCTTGATACCATTTGATTTTCAAGAGCAAAAGCAATGTCCTCGCCTACTGTTAAGCCTACAAATTGACTGTCAGTATCTTGTAAAACCGTACCTACATTTTCAGTGTATTGTTCTATAAGCCATTCTGACACATTATGGTCATTAATATGAAGTTGACCCTGACTCTCGCCTTTAATGGTATGAGGAATAAGACCATTCAAACATTGGCCTAATGTTGACTTGCCACTACCGCTTGGGCCGATAATTAAGATCTTTTCTCCTTGCTCTATCCTTAGATTGATATTTTTAAGCGTCGGCTTATCCTGTGACGCATATCGAAAAGAGAAATTAGAAAAGGTTACGCTCATTATATTATGGCGCCTCTGTTAGGTTTGTGCTTTGCTGTTTGCGTTTTGCTAGGTTAGTCAAAATAAAGTAACCCACGATCGCAATAAGCACCGTATTACCTGCTGCAATAATGCAAAGCTGCATAAATACTTTTGTGAATGGTTCTGCGTATAAAATAGTGTCTAAAAAAGCAGAAGTACCGTAACCAATTACATTACCTGCAAAGGCCAACACAACGAAAATGAAAAAGTCTTTTTTATCGAAAAGTCCCGATTCAATACGTTTTTTTGTAATAATAGGAAATAAACCAATAACCAAGCCAACAATACCAGAGCCAAGCACCCACGTAAGCCAAACTCCCCAACCTGCAAACAAGTCAGTTACCCAGTGGCCAATAAAACCAACTAAGAAGCCTACGATCGGTCCATAAAGTACCGAAAATAGTGCAAGAACAGCCATAGCAGGCTTTAATGTTGTATTCGCAAATACAGGAATACCAAACATTGGTAAACCACCAATACCATACAGAGCAGCACCGATAGCAATAACAACAACAGTTTTAGCAGAAAGGTTCATAATCTTTGCCTTGAAGCATGAATGAGATAAATAATAGAAAGGCGCGCATTATACAGCAACTTGCGCAGTTTGGAAATATTTACATCTAGACGTCTACACGCTTTTTAAAGCCAAAAACACACTTAAAACATCCTATCTTCTTAATGTTTTTCATTAGGTGGTTTATAACGTAAAGGCGTAATAAGAGTGGCTTAAAAGGCAATAACTACTCGGTTTGATATAAATTCGGATAATCGTTTTGATTTAATAGAAAAGGAAAAAAGGCTCATCATTTCTGATGAGCCTTTCTAATTGATGGTGCCCCGGGCCGGACTTGAACCGGCACAGCGCGAACGCCGAGGGATTTTAAATCCCTTGTGTCTACCAATTCCACCACCAGGGCACACAATTTCTTGCGATGCTTCTAACCATGACTCTAATTAAAGAGAGGTGACACCATCTTCATTACCGCTACTGCCGTAATGTTTAATTTTATTGAGTAAGTGGAGGCGCCTCCCGGAGTCGAACCGAGGTCCACGGATTTGCAATCCGCTGCATAGCCACTCTGCCAAGGCGCCATCTCTTTACGGGGCTTAATGTAACTGATTTAAAAAAAGAGTCAAACAAAAATTTGAATTTAACTCTCTGTTTGTAGACTTTATCGCCAAAACATTGATGAACAAGCTAACCTGTTGAAAAAACAACCTATTTAGCGCGCCATACTTTAATTTCTGATTGCCCCTTCCCTTGCGATTTGCGATCAGTATTACGGTTTGAGTTAGATTTACCAAAACGCTCTTCTTTGGCTTTTTCACGACGTTTTTCATTAAAGGTATTATTTGAGTGATGATTACGACCTGAACTGGCCTTTTTTAAGACTCTAATCTTTCCATCAACTTCTTTGACTTTACGAGAGGCTTCTTCTGTTTTACTTGATTCACCAATCATACTATTAATCTCGTTCATTTCAGAAGCCGTTAAATAACGCCATTCTCCAGAAGCAAGTTTACCAAGATCAATATTCATTATACGCACACGTTTTAGTTTAAATACTTCATAATCTAAGTATTCACACATACGACGAATTTGGCGATTTAGCCCTTGAGTTAACGTAATTCGAAATACAAATCGCGATTCTTGTTTAATCTTACAAGGTAAAGTAACCGTATCTAAAATAGGTACGCCTGCTGCCATTTTCTGTAAGAATTCCTCAGTAATCGGTTTATCAACACGCACAACATATTCTTTTTCGTGAGCATTACCCGCACGTAAGATCTTATTTACAATATCGCCATCGCTGGTTAAAAAGATCAAACCATCTGACGGCTTATCCAAACGTCCAATAGGGAAGATACGTTGTTCATGATTAATGTAATCAACGATATTACCTTCAATATGACGTTCAGTTGTACAAGTAATACCTACCGGTTTATTAAACGCAATATAGATACGTTCTTGTTTCGCTTTTAGCGGTTTACCATCAACTAAAACTTCATCACCTTCAGCAACTTTTGTCCCCATTTCAGGAACCTTGCCATTAATAGTAATACGTTCTTGATCAATAAGCTTATCGGCTTCTCTGCGCGAGCAGTAACCAGTATCACTGATGAATTTATTTAAGCGAGTTAATTTAGGTTCTGGTGATGTCATGATGTACCTCAAAAAAGTGAACAGGCGCAGTTTATCAGAAACAGCTAAATATCCAATAAAAAAGCACCCTCAGCCTTTACCTTGGGTGCTTATTATCAATAAAATTAAAGGAGTTAAGATTATTTTGCTTCTGTCTCTACCTTAATTTCTTCTGTCGGTGCTGATACTATTGTATTCTCAACTGGTGTTGACTCAGCATCAACATTAACGACATCAGTTGGTGATGCTTCTGCTTCAACAGTTTCAGCTACCACTTCTTTACTCTCTTGAACTTCAGCCTCTTTAGTATTAGTTGGTTCAGTAATCGCTGCCGTATCTTCTACTGCGGTCGGGGCTTCAGAAGAAGATAATGATTCTTCTGCTGTTTTTTCCGCTACTTCTTTTTCTTTATAAGAGGCAATAACTGAATTTAAGTTGTTAATTAGGTTATCATTACGCTCTAATTGTTGAGTTAATACAAGCACTTGCTTTTGAACATCAGCACGGTCACTAGTTTGCTTCTCAACAGTAACGTTTAAAGTCTTAATTTGAACATTTAGATCTTTAATTTTTGCTTCTAGATCAGCGGTATTGTTTTTTTCATGCATTTGTTGCACTGCTGCCAGAATTGATTCTGTTTGAATTCTTAATGGCTGATCACGGTAATCATCACCATTAATCGCTTGAGATACTGAAAGTAATTTATTCTCAAAGGCTAAAACGGTTTGCTCAAACTGACCATTTTTAACTGCTTTCAATAATTTAACTTCAGCAGCCATATTTTTTAAATGATCAATCTGAAAACGTGTTTTTGCAACCACATCAGCAATCAGTGCCTGATCACGATTGTTCGCTTGAACTGCTTTTTTTGTTTTGTCTAATTCTGCTTTTGTTTGCCCATAGCTAATAGGTGCAATAGCTTTAAAACCTTTACTTGATAATATTGAGAACTCTTTCTCTAATGGCTCAACATGAATTTTCAATGTCGTTTTGATTTCCGTCACTTTAGCTTTAGTCAGGAAAGAAGCCTGTTCTGTTTGTGCTTCAGCAATATCATCTTCGATAACCGTAACAAATAAAGCCTTGTATTGGTTATTTAGGTTAGTAAACTCCTGAGGATAATAGCGTTGCACATCAATTGAATTGATATAAGCCATCTGTGCTATTGCATCAGATAGCACGATATCTGCATTTTCTTTGTAGCTTTTTAGTTTATTAAATTGTGCATCCGCATTTGTCACTAATGACATATATTTAGCCGCATAAGAACCTGAAGAGAACATTGAGTACTCTTCATTAATTAAACCTGGCTCTTTTTCGATATCTAAGAAAACCTCTTTCGCTTCTAGCCACTCATCCATCATTGAGGCATAAGTAGACTCTGAATAAATTTGGAATTCAGAGACTGAATCAAACGTCGCTTTATCCAGTAAATATTGCTTCTGAAGTGCATCAAATGTTGCTATTGATGGTATATTTTTATTCTGTTCTACCGAGACTGTAGAGGTTTCTCCGCCAGTACTTTGACAACCCACCATACCAACTAATACTGAGGCAATCACTGCCACTTTGAAATATTGTTTCATCCTAAACCTATTAATAATTATGTTTGAATAGACAAGCGCAAGCACTCTAGGCTTATTTTATTATAAAAAACATTTTTAATCAGCTTTTCTTATAGATGAGTCACTAGTTATATTGACAACTAGATAGGCAATAAAAAAGCCACTCAAATCCTGAGTGGCTTTTGATAAAATAAAAATAACTTAGGAGAGGTTAATCTCCTGCAAACATATACCCTTCGCCATGAACAGTAACAAAAATTTGTGGATTTTTAGGGTCCATTTCCATTTTCGCACGCATTCTACGAATCAATACATCAATTGTTCTGTCATTAGGCGCATCTACTCGATGACTGATCATATTCAAAATACGCTCACGTGATAGAACTGTATTAGGATATGACGACAGCGCAACTAATAACTCATATTCTGCTTTTGTTAATTTTACTGGCTCACCATTATTTGATAATGCTCGACGTTGAATATCAAATGTCCACTCGCCAAAACGAACTACATTTGATTCATCTAACTCTGCCGGTTCATTAGCTAATGACATACGCCAAAATAAGTTTTTAACTCGGACTAAAAGTTCACGTAGCTCAACAGGTTTCGTGACGTAATCATCAGCACCCATTTCCAAGCCTACGATTCGATCAATACTATCAGTTCGTCCTGTAACAAGAATAATACCAATATTCGATTGGCTACGCAGTTCGCGTGCCAACAATAAACCATCCTCTCCTGGTAGGTTTATATCAAGCATAATTAAATCAACTTTTTGTTCAGCCAAAATAGTTCGCATTTCTGCACCTGTTTCAGCCTCGCTCACTTGATATCCCTCGGCTTCAAAATAGCCTACAAGTTTAGAGCGAGTTACCACTTCGTCTTCAACAACTAAAATGTGATAGCTCATAATTTTCTCTTTTTTATGGTTATTTGGATGGTTCTTATCTCATTCTATTCATATTTTGTAATAATGCCAATTTTCAGTTGATATATCTGTGATTTATTTGATTCAAAACAAATCTTAACCAAAATCCAGCTTTAATCTTTACATATATATTTATACACGCTGTTAATGATAGGTGCTATTCCTTTTCACACTTATCCAGTACAATTCCCACATAAATTTTTTGGAGTGACGAATACATGAACGAATTGACTGCACTTAACGAACAACGCGCTGAAATTTACTGGTGGTTATCGAGTTTATTAACAAGTGAATTAACCGCAGAACAATTAGAAGAATATAATAGCTTTGAAGTTCGTACATTTTTATCAAACTTAGCTGAAACCCCAGAATTATCGAGCTCAGTGAATGCTCTAGTCGAAAAGTTAAATCAATTACAAAAACGTGAAGACGTTCAACTTGAACTTTCTGCCGACTTTTGCGAAGCTTTTTTGGGCTCGGATAAAAGCAGCGCACTCCCTTATGCATCATTATACCTTGATAAATCAGGTCTTTTAAATGCAAAACCAGCACAAGACATGCGTGAACTATTAGAGAAATATAATATCGCACAAAAAGCTGAATTTAATGAGCCAGCCGATCACATTGCCATTGAACTTGATTTTCTTGGTAATTTAATAATAATGACAAACCAACAAGCCTCTGAAGAGGAATTTGAAGCTTACATGACCGTTCAATTAAACTTCATTAATGAACAACTGCTATCATGGGCACCACGCTTTAGTAAAATCTGCCAAGAGCGAGATGACTTCGGCTTCTACGCAGCTGTTACACATTTCTTAGTGACGTTCTTACATTTAGATGCAGCATTCCTTACTGGTGAGTAATTGAATCGCTCATTTTGATGATATAAATTAACAAGTCCGTGATGTAAATCAGATTACAACTAGAATTTATGAAATCAACAATTGTTTGCACTATACTTCATCTATAGTAGGTGTAAACAAATGATAAAATTAAAGTATTAAATAAAAACCGCATTTTTAGCGGTTTTTTTCATTTATTAGGGCCTATTTATCTTCCACTAGTTCTTTAAAAGAGCAACACCTATTTTATTGGAACATAAATAGCCCCTTATTTTTACTATGTTAAGGCTTAAATATGGCTACAATTAAAGACGTTGCAAAACTCGCAGCGGTATCAACAACAACCGTATCTCACGTAATAAATAAAACTCGCTTCGTCGCTGAAGCAACACAAAAACGTGTGTGGGAAGCTGTAGACGAATTAAATTACGCACCAAGTGCTGTAGCTCGTAGTTTAAAATGCAACACAACACGAACTATCGGAATGCTAGTAACACAATCATTCAACCCTTTTTTTGCAGAAGTAATGCACGGTGTTGAAAATTACTGTTACAAGCAAGGCTACACATTATTTATGTGTAATACCGAAGGTGATCTAGAAAAGCAAAAACATTACATCCGTATGCTGGCAGAGAAACGAGTAGATGGTTTACTTGTTATGTGCTCTGATCTTAATGAGCAACTTCTTGCTCTTCTTGAAAAAAACACCGAACTACCTATGGTTATCATGGACTGGGGCCCAGACAGTCCACACACAGATAAAATCATTGATAATTCAGAAAAAGGCGGTTACTTAGCGACTAAACATCTGATTGAAAACGGTCATACTGAAATTGCATGTATTACTGGTCAAGCAAATAAAACAACATGTAATGAGCGTATTCATGGTTTTAAACGTGCTCATAAAGAGGCAGGATTGCCCTTTAACCCAAATTGGATTATAGAAGGTGATTTTGAATGTGCTTCTGCATCTAAAGCGATAGATAAGCTAATCGCAATGGACAAACAACCAACAGCTATATTCTGCTTCAATGACATTATGGCATTAGCCGCTATTAGCCGAATTAAACAGTCTGGTTTGCGTGTACCTGAAGATATCTCAGTGATTGGATACGATAATATTGAATTATCTGCTTATTTCTCCCCACCACTAACAACAATTCATCAACCTAAGCGAAGAGTCGGAAAAACTGCGGTTGAAATTTTATTAGAGCGTATAAAAGATAAACATCACGAACGTCGTATTTTTGAAATGCAGCCTGAAGTGGTATCTAGAAATAGTGTTTTTGATAAGACAAAGCAATAAAGTTTAAATTTACAAAACAAAAACAATTAACGCCATTTTTAAGGAAAACTTGAACTAACCTAACAAAAATGGTGTTGATTTTATGAAGCAAGATCACACTTTATTCATTTTTTTGGTCTATTGACTTATTGATTGCTATATCATCATCAAAAGTCACGAACAGGGCAAACTGCGCGAAAGTGCAGGACGCAAAGCTTCCGGCCTAAGTTTTATATAAGGTAGCGGGGTTGCCGATGGCAAGTATTCTTTTATATATTGTTAATTTTTACTTTAAAATAACAATACTATATTTTGAACTTGCTACTATTTCCTCGGGCTCAGTTGTTTAGTGACATAGACTTACTAACCGAGAATTATTGCAATGGATAAGCCAGTACTAAAAGAATCACTCCGTCTCCTTTCCTCTCTAGGAAAGATCACTTCACGTTCTATGTTTGGTGGTTTCGGTATATTCATCGACAACACTATGTTTGCACTTGTCGTTCAAGATAAGCTGCATTTAAGAGCAAGTGATGACACTATCAACTTATTTAAAGAACAAGGATTTGAACCATACGTTTATAAAAAACGTGGTTTTCCTGTCGTAACCAAGTATTTTGCAATATCAGCAGAATGCTGGGAAGAACCTGACTCTATTTTATTACAAGCGGTTATCGCTCTAGATGTTGCTAAAAAAGATAAAGAAAAACAAAATTCAGAAGGTCCATCTCGAATTAAAGACCTACCAAATTTACGATTAGCAACAGAAAGAATGCTAAAAAAAGCAGGCATAAGTACAGTTAAAGAGCTTCGTGATACAGGTTCAGTTAACGCATTCAAAGCAATTCAACAAACGCATTCTAGCAGTGTAAGCGATGAATTACTTTGGTCTCTTGAGGGTGCAATAAAAGGCACTCACTGGTCTGTTATTTCATCAGCGACCAGAGATGAATTAAGAAAACAACTGTAAGACAATTCACTGTGATCATCAGTATTACTTCTAATATAGATGGTGAACCTAATCTGTTGGTTCATCATCTACCTGCATCATAAAATCAGTTATCCAACCAATCATTAAAATCATCAACCACGAGACCATCACAGAGGTAGGTACCTCGAACTTAGGTGAAATAATTAAGGTAGCAAATGCGATAACAGGTAAAAGCCATGACAACATAGTGAGCCAATCACGATACTGTGAACTGCCAACACTCTGTAAACAGACAATAAGACCAGTAATAGAAAGAGCTACCAATGCCGCATGCTGCAAGCCACCTATCCATAATGGAACGACCAGAACCAGAGGCCACCACGCATTACGATTCACTGGTTTCCAACTTCTCGCCGCTACCCAAACTAAAATAACACTGATAATCTGAATCAATGTTAAAGACGCAGCCCCTTCTAATTTACCTTCATACTGCAACGCCATTATTCCGGCTTCCATCGCCACCACTACCGCAATAATAAAAGCAATTAAATGGATACTTTTTCGTCGTGAAAAGACCACCATCAACAATGGAAATAGAGTCCAAACAGAGATAGATAAAGATAAAGGTTGCTCATTTAACGTCCAACCAAAAAGCGAAATACCACTCACTAACACCCAAGTAGCCACGCCACCTTGAGGAACTAACCACAACATTGGAATAGCCAAAGCTAATAAAGGAAGTTCCCCGCCGCTAATCCCAAAAGCCAATACGCCAACAACAACAAGTAGCATACTTAATATAATTGATAATACGGTCAAAACCATCTTCTCCCTCCTTGGTATCAAGCGGTTTACTTTGCTACTATTTCAGTTTAGCGGTAATAATTAGCTTTATCACTGACTCACTTCACTTTTCTAAGATAATACTTATCTGAACTAGTATGTATTAAGGTATTCATTTCAATGGACGAATTTGCTCAAAATATTTATACAAATCTATATTATGTGCCAAAGGGCCGAGTGATTACTTACGGACAACTTGCCGCATTAGCAGGCTTCCCTAATCATTCTAGACACGTAGGAAAAATATTATCAAAACTGCCAAAAGAAACGCAATTACCATGGTATCGAGTTGTTAATGCTCAAGGGAAGATATCATTACAAGGTGATAGATTTGAAAGACAGAAGCAATTACTTGAAGAGGAAAATATATTAATAAAGGATGATGGAAGTATTTCAAACTTTAAACAAGTAGTTATGTCTTAAAACACAAC
>JAAGZR010000152.1 GCA_024206155.1 Aliivibrio sp. | reverse complement strand
GTAGTCATCAAAACGTAAACGAGTTTCGTGCTCAGACTTCAAATACCATAGGTATCCTGAAGCTCCGTTTTCAGTAGTCACTTCAATCCATCCGATTTGAGCCATATCAGAACCTGATACTGCATACTTATCTTTGATGATGATTGGTGAGTTGTCGAAGATTTCATCTTCAGCCTCTAAAGAACCTTGCATTCCTGCTGTTCCTTTTTTGAATTCAGAACCATAGATAAAGATAGTTGCATCAGCATTACCTGCTCCTGAACCACCTGTATAACCTGCAGCGTTATAGAAAGCTACAGTAATTTGGTTATCGTTCAATCCTCCTGCAACACCTACTGCAGTTACGATTCCTTTATATTCTCCTGAATCATCATTGTTAGAAACAACAACAGTTTGACCTACACGAATAGCGATAGTTCCAGCTGTTAAGCCTGTTGCAGCTCTGTCTGGTACTAATGCATCGTTAATGTCAAATGTTACATTGTCTCCATCAACTACTGCTCCTGTTCCACACTCTGTATATTTAGTGTGTAATCTTCCTTGCTCTGCCCACTTTACTAGGTCTGAGTTACTTGGTAGCTCAGCTCCTACTAAACGTAAGAAAGAAGAAATAGTTCTATTACCATAACGCTCAAATTCTTTTTCATAAGTGTCTGGTAAGTACTGATTCAAAAAGTTGAAATCAGTAATGTAATTTGTAGCCAACGGCACTTGTTGTGGTGCTGGCTGTAGCGCAAACCCTGGTCCTACTGGAGTAGTGTTTGGCCCTAATAATTGTCCTGCCATTTTTTAATTTTTTAAAATGTTGTTAATTTTTTCTTTTAATACTCTTAATCTTTAAACCTCTGCCCTCGCTTGGATTAATTGCACGAAACTGAGTTCCTCCTTTAGAAACAACTTCTGGAGCAGAACGTGTAGACATATTTATGTTTTTCATTTTTCTAGTTACGTCTTCCGTTGCTGCTGCCTTACCTTGTTCGTAAAAAAACCTTGCGAACTTGTCAGGGTTCATTGCTGCTGCTAATGCTTTATGATACTCAGCCGCATCTTTAACTAATCCATCTTCATTCAAATGATTATTAATAAAATTAATAACGCTTGATTGAGATTTCTTAATCTCTTCTACAGAACCTCCAGGATTGTACAACAAATTAGCGTCATCAATACTGACCTTAAAACCTTTAAAGTCTTGATTAAGCACCTTGTTAGTTTCTTTATTAAAGAAATCTACTTTCCTAGCCTGCTCTTCTGACTGAGTCTTTGCATTCTCAACGTATTGCTTGTAAGCTTTATAGTCTTCATTGTCCTCAGAAATACCAGTTACACTTGACTCAAGTGGCTGGCGATACATTTCTTTTTGTTCATTGAAAAACTTTTTAGCTTTTACAATTGCTTTTTTCTTTTTTAACTTAGCTCTTTTAATATCAGATTCATCGTCAAGTTCCTCATCATAGGAATAATCTTCCATCAATAATTCAACATCTTCTTTATCAATGCCCTCTTCAGTTGCTAAAAGATACTCAGTTAAAATTTGGTCTTCATCTAAGGAATCAAAGTCTCTGTTTAATTTAACATAATCTTCAATGCCACGACCAGTTTTCTTTTTATATTCAAAATAAGCTGACACATCTTCTGGTAGTTCAACATTGTTTTCTTTTTCTTCAAACAATTGGTCTACCGATGATATGTCCTTATCATATCTATTCTTAATAAAACTAAGAACGTCTTCTTCTTTTAGTTCAGCACCTTGCGTTTCCTCAGGAGCTGCGGTTTGCTCTACAACTTCAGTTTCCACTTGTTGTTGTGTTTGCTCTTCGTGTTGCTGTTCAACCTTTTCAATTAGATTTTCTTCTACTTCAGCGGCTGACTTTTCTTCAACAACACCCACTTCTTTTACTTTTATTTCCATTAGATTAAATTTTAGTACAAATATAGTACATTAAACGATTATAATTTATTTAGTTTATCTTGGGTCAAATTCTGCTAAATCAAACCCATCTAAACTATCTTCATTAGACTCAAAGTTTTGAGGAGGTAAGTTATTTTTTCTTTGATTAATTAACTTAGACTGCTCTGTATTTTGTTGACTAATACGAGAAGCTTTAGCTGTTTCTCTTTGAACTTCTCTCTTAGATAGAGCCTCTTCTGACATTCCTCTCAACTGTTGATTGTAATTAAACTCTTCTGCCATCAACTGACTTTTTAGCTGAGCCTCATTCTTCATCTTCTCAATTTCAAAAGCTATCTCTGCTTGTTTAATTTGCATCTTAGCATTCATCTCTGCTTGAGATTTTTGCATAGCTGCCTGCGCAGCCATTTGCTGAGACTTTAATTGTTGAGCAGCTTGCATCTGTTGTTTTAACATAGCATTCTTCTCATCACGTTCTTGCTTTTGTTTTCTTTTTACTTTTAGTAATTGATTAGCAAGTTTAATGTTTTTAATTTCTCTTATATCAATAGCATCTTCCAGATTTATATCTTGTTTAGATAAAGCCATTTGGATATTAGCCTCAAGCTGAGCTTTCTCTTCTTCATCAGGTGAAACCTCAATAAAGATACCGAAGTCATAAATATATAAATCAGATATATCATTAAGTATACTTACGTTGTACTTTCCTATTTTATTTATAAAGTCTTCTTTGAAGTCAGAGTACTCTAATATATCCGCTACTCTATATGTTAAGGCTTCGGCCAGTGTTCTATAAACATACAAGCTTCCTTGAAGTATATGTCTGGTAGCTGTATTAGAGTTTAACGCTGCAAGCTTCTGTAATCCAACTAAAGAATTAGGGTCAGGCGTTGAGCCATCTCTAGCTTCATTTAATCCTGTTACAGTTCTAATCATGTTTAGATAATGATTATAGTTTGTAATAAGCATCTGGGTTTTACTAGCACCACTATTAGATGTAAGCTGCTGTATAGGAACTCTAGCTTGATTAAAGTCTCCGTCTTGAGTATAGCTTCTACCAATTACAGAACCTGTTTGAAAATATAACCTTAATGCATCTTCAGGATTATACGCAGCTCCTGTTCCCAGGTCAACTTCATTTAATCCATCTGCATCTATAAATACTCCATCAGGTACAGTCCTGGCTATAACTTGTTGTAATTTCAAATGTGTAATCTGAATCAAATCAGCAAAAGGAATCATTCTTCTTACTAATGATTCTATAACACCTTTGTACATTCTTGGAGCTACAGCTACATAGTTTGGTAATGCGTGTTGTGAAGAAGACTGAGGGCGAACCATATTGCTGGCTAGCTCCCACTTCAAAAGAATATCAGTACCCATCACCATTATTCCGTCATACCAAACATCAATAGTTTTTGAAACCTTTTCAAATCTACCCTCTTCCATCATTTCTGGTGGAGGGTTGAACTGGTCATCTTTTTCTATCATCTTCATAGCTCCACTCTCCGTAACTTTTTTCTTATAAACCATCTTCTTAGTGGTTTTATAATTAAAGTACATCAAAGTTACTGTGTCTCTATAAAAAATATCATTCTGATAATACTGCGCTACGTTATAGTAATCGTACCAGCTTTGACTGTATTTAGATATTTTATCTAAATCTTCATTAGTTAATTTTGGGTCAATTTTTAAAAGCTCCGTAATAGGAACAACTTTAATTTCACCCCAATAAAAACAATCTTTAAAATGTGGGTCTTCAGTATAACTATACACAACATTAGCAGGGTCAACGTACTTAACCTCTACACCAGAACCTGGTAAAAACTCATGCTTGGCTACGCCAATACCTAATACTGTTAAATCATAATCAATACGCTTACGTGTGTCTGCATAATGATTTTCTTGAAACATGGTATCAATAGCTTCTTCTTCAGCTATCTCTATAGCTGGCTTATAATTAAGCTGCATGTACAGTGTAAGTTCTTCGTCATTTTCAGGAAGAGAATCAGGGTCCATCGTAAATGGGTCTGCTCCTGTCATATCTTTAATATCTAAGAGTATGTCTTTTGCTGCCATCTGGCCCTCAACCATATCTTGATACTTGCTTCTTTTACCTTGGGATAATGCATCTTGTGCATAAGCTTTTACTTTAAAAAGTCTGTCTGACATTCCATTAACCACAATGTCAACAAACTTAGGGAGTATAGGGACAGGTGTCCAATCGAGATTAAGATAAGATAAATCTCCGTCTACTGCTAGTTCATTTTTATATTTTCCAACTGATTGTTCACCTCTTGCGTATAAACGTAATCTGTGAAAATCACGCCACTGGTTATAATAACGACAGCCATTGCCGTCTTTTCTAAACCACTCATACTGTATTGCTTGCCCTATCTGTAAGCCAAACTCATCAGTGGCTTTTTCTGCATCTGATACAAATTGACTAGGGAATCCTACAGACGAAATATCTATTTTAACTTCTTTCATTTATCTAATTAAATCGCTTATTAATCCCTTATTGGTATACCTTGCAAAGTTAATGGAAATTTTTGAGCTTTTCTTTTCAGGTGTATAAAGATGCTTTTGACAAGCCATAATCGCTAAACCACTACTAATAGACGCATCAAATCTAGTTCTGTTGCTTATATCAAACTTAGCCCAGTCTTCTAGAGTTCTGGTAAACGGCATAGAGCCCATCAAATCAGAGTCTCTAAATGTGCCCTCCATATCTAAACCAATATGTTTTTCTATGTATGATTCTATTGCAGCTGCATGAGCTTGTTTTATATCCTCACTGGAGTTTGGTATACCTCCTAATTCTTTTTCTGTTCTTGATAATTTATTAAAAACCTTATCAGGTCTATTCATACTAAAAGCTCTATACCCTCTGTTTTTAAAATGATACAAAAGCCTAGGTTTGTTATTCTCAACAAGTATTGGCATTCCATAAAACACACAAGCCATTAACACTTCTTCAAAAAATATTTCAGCTGTTTGAGGTCTTGCTACATACTCTAAGAAAAACTCATTACTTGGAGCTTCGTCCATGTTGAATTTTGTCAGGCCATGTAGTGCACCATTAGAACCTCTTCCACCTACTGTTCCAGATATATCATAACTATCACAACCAAACGCACCCAGGTGTTCATTACCTGGCATCTTTTTGCCATTCCTATTTATGACTCTATTCTGTAAATTTTTATTGGGCGTCCATGACACCAGGAATCTTCCACGATTGTTAGGTGTCCATATAACTTTAGAGTCTTTTATTCCGTCTTTCCATGAAAACGAACCTCTTGTTAAATGATGTTCTTTTATAACAGAATCGTTATAGTCAATCTGCTGATATATCTTTGTTAAATTAAATAAAGATTGTTTACTTTCATCTCTGAAAGCATGTGACTCAGTTCTTGGAAACTGTCTATAGAATTCGTTTAAAGCATCAGGGTCATTCTTTAGACTTTCAACTTCAGCTTCCCAATAATCTATCGCACCATTCTCTATAACCTCACCATCAACACCAATAGTTTTTTCTGTAGGTTTTCTAAAAACAGGTAATCCATATCTATCTATAAATCCCTCCATATTCCATTCCATTGGAATAAATAAGTTATATAATCCGCTTTTAGTTTGGCCATTAGAATTACGCTTACTCAATGATGAATCCTCGTATAATTTCTTAAAATTATCTCCACCCTTTGCTAATGCATTAGATGTAGAACCCATCATACATTTACCTATAATTTTACTACCTAAACGCAAACAAGTTTTTGTTACACGCCAGTTATTTAAAATATTATTTGGCTTTATCCATTTACCACTTTCATCATGTACTAACAATAATAACTTCTCACCATCATAGGAGTTGTCATCTGTGTTCTTCCAATCTATAGTTGTATCTAATCCTAACAGCTCTTCCTTATCAGCATCATACATGTTTTTCTTTGTTATCTTAGATGCTGGTATCCTAAACGCTAACTCTGTTTTAGGTTTATCCATACCATCTTGTATAGGCTTGAAGAAGAATGGTAATCTGTTTGCTATAGGAACAACTTTATCAGTAAACATTTTCTTAGCATCTGCTCCTGTTTTAGATAGTATACCAACCCTCGCATCTTTTGCGAGAGTTCCTGTGTTGACACTTTCTGAAGAGCCCATATAAGAAAATCCTGAACGTCTTATTTTTAGATAGGTCATTCCAAAACTTCTATTGTCAGCTTTGCATGCCTCCCAAAATAAATAAAATATTCTATTAGCTTCTCTGTAATCTGGGTAACCAACATCTATAGATGTCCATTGCAAGTACATGTAGTGAGCTCCTGATATGTATGTAGGAACTCCATTATTCATAAACCAATATCCTAACTCTCTATTGTCAAATTCATTCTCAATATAATCAACCCAGTTGTTTTTAAACTCACTAGGCATTTCATTCCATTGAAATATTGATTGAATTTTACTAAGAGGTTTTGGAATATCTATTCTTTCCCAGTATTGTTCAGATTTTTTCTTTGAACGTGAATGTATGTTTTTTGGTTGTTTAGGCAGACCGATAATAAGGCCTTGTATGTTTATAATATCTCCAAGCTCACCGCTTCTAGATATACACACAAAGTCATATTTCTTGTTGTATCCATACTCCCAACTTTTATTTTTATTTTTATTGGTAACTACGGATTTAGGTACATAATCTTGCACCACTTTATACATGTCGTTATTTTGACCTACGCTCTGCAAATCCTTGTTTTGTATCTACTTTGTTATTACTTTCTGCTATAGACAAAGCTTCTTTCTCTGCCTCTATTCTGCTTAATATTTCAAACGCATCAAATATAGCGAGCTTCTTAGTAGCCGCTGCATTCTTAAGTCTATCTGCTGCCAAATCATCTTCAGGGTCTGGCTTGATAATATCTTCTTTAGCAACCTTAATTAATTGATGAACAGCTCTTCTAGCTGCGTCAATAATTTCTAATTTAATTTCCTTGTTTGATTTCATTCTCAAGTTCTTTTTCTAAACATGCAAGAGCTCGCCAAGCCACCTTAGCAGTATGTCGAATCCCATCGTTGTCAATTGTTCCAGCCTCTATTAAATGTCTAGCTAATGCATCGTAATCGTCTGTTGATTTATTTCTGTCCCAATGTAATTTTTTATCTGGGTGATGTTGTTTGTTTCCTGCTAAAGAAACACGTGAAACCTCCATTAATGCAAGAGGAAAATATTTAATAACACCTGTAAATACAGGTCTTTTTTTTCTTTCTTCTGGATTTAATTTCATAGTATCATTGTTATCTGATGGTCAAACATTCTATATAATTTTTCTCCATCTACTTCAAACTCATATTCACTTTCTGGCTTGAAAGATATTAAATCACCTTTTTTAACGCCTTGATTTACTAATGTAGTATTAGGATAAATCATCTCAGCAACTAAAGGTTCTTCTTTGGTATTCTTAAATATAATGGATTCTTTTGTTTTAATTGGTTTAACATAGCAATACCTGTCATGAGCATACCACTTATCATCTTGTTTAAACATAAAGAACTGTTCGCTGTCAACTAAAAATAAATTGTCTTTCAGAAAACTTTTTCCGCTTTTTCTACGTCCTTTAATATCATTATAGAATTTAAAAACATTGTGATGAACAAGAAGAGTATCCCCTACTTTTATAGGGCCACAATAATTTATAGGTAATGCTTTTACTTCAGCATACCTGTTTGAATACCTAGCATCTTCCTCCGATGAACTAACAAGAAAATCTATCCCACCAATATTTTTTGTATTGGAATATCTTTTGTTTTCTCTAGGTGTTACTATAAAGTCAGTTGGTGATTTCAAAAGTTTATATTGTATTCAATGGATACAGGCATAGCTGAACTAAACTCTTTCCAAAGAATAACAACATCTTCATCTTCTATGTATATTTTATAGGATTGTAAATCAGAATCATATTTAATTAAATGAATTCTGTGTGTTCCGTTTAGAACTTCTTGGCCTACTAAATAATGCATAGCTCCAGATTTATAGTCTGGGCCGACAGATATTTTTCTTATATCCATTATATTTAATTTTATTTATATTTTTATACATCTTTAAGAAATCTAATGTACGAAAGACGTGTCGAAGCATTAACAGTGTCTGTGGCAACAATTAGAAAATTGTCTTGTGGTGAAACAGACCAAGCTTTCATAGTATTCCCTTGACTTCCAGTTGATGATATAGTGCTTGTCCAGCACCATTCTTGAGTTGTGTCACCAAGGAAGAAAACTTGATTAGTTGCTAAAGAAGCATACCCATACCCATTAAGATTAAAGTCAGCATCTCCTAATTCGGTTGTATCGGTTAATCCAGTCCAAGTTCCTGGATTAGCACCATATCTATTTTGATTAGGAAAACTAGGATTACATGGGACGTTTCTTATAACATTCCACTCGATATCAGTCGGAAGTCTAAATCCTGTTGGTGGCTGTATTTCTCTTGCTGCAAATTGATTATATAAAAGACCTCTTTCGCTGTTATTAGAATCAAAGTCCCAGTATGCAGCTACTGGAAGTCCAGCGTTATGCTGAGCATAGAATTCAGTAGCATTTGCAGCAATAGGAATAGTCCCACCTGATGTTGTATCTGTTATAGATGAATTTTCATCAGTCCACACATAATTACAAATTGTAGTTTCACCTGGCCCAGGGGTAGGTGGTGTTGGTGACTGTATTTCTTTAAATACAAAAGATATTGCTAGCTCTCCACTATTTGGAGTCAAAGCTCCTGTTTCTTCTCCAACAACAGCTATATTTTCAAACTGTCCAACAGTTATAAGACTAGCTGAAAGGTCAACTTGTCCTGAAACATAAGTTCCGTTATCGCTATTGTCTATTACAAATATATCAGCTATTGGTGTGTAGTTTGAAAACTGAGCATTAGTATTGTTAGCTACTTTTCCTATAGAAAATTTAATATCAGTTCCTACAGGAACTGAAACTGTACTATCTCCCATCCAAACCCATGTTACGGCTTCTAGTTTAAGACTTAAAGGAACTCTCCATAAAGGAATTTGAGTAGAGCTTGGAGTTACAGATGATGTCCACTCCATAAAATCATGACCTGCTGCTTGACTACCCAAGTTGTTTACCATACCATTTATGATATACTTGTTTTCTACTCTTTGAGTTTCAATAACATTACCTGCAGAATCTACCGATAAATTGTAAACATCATTACCAATTACATTTCCACTTCCATAAGTTGGTAATCTGTATTGACCACCTTTTTTTATTTCTAAAGCGTTTGATTGATTAGATGAATTTTCACCATTACCAATCGTCACTAAGTTGTCATTTGCACTCCATGTATTAACACTGCCAGGTAATGGAACGTTGTTTGAGCCTATTACTATTTGTCTAAAATCAGTAGCATTTAATGACGTTCCTATTGTATAAGACTCCTCTCCTGCGTTTTGGTTAGCTTTACCAATAGAAAAAGACTGGCTTGCTGTTCCATTTGTTTGGTTGCCTTTACCTATAGTAAAAGAACTAGCTCCATCTGCAATATTTAATGTGCCCATTGTAAACGAACCGTCTGCTTTAGATTCATTGCCATCGCCAAAGGAAAAAGAACCAACTCCATCTGCTGTGGTTGTACTGACTGTTCCGAAAGCAAAAGAGTTATCTCCACTTGCTTCTGCATCTTTACCATAAGCTTGTGCATAAAAACCTGAAGCTACGTTTGCATCACCTATAGCCACAGAGACATTGCCAGTTGCTTGACTTGATTTACCTGCTGCAACAGAAAAACTTCCACTTGCTGTTGTACCACCGCCCATTGCTGTAGAAGCAGCTCCACTTGCTTCTGTGTCATCTCCCATTGCAGTTGATACATTACCACTTGCTAGTGTGCCACTTCCCATTGCTGTAGAAGAACCTCCAGTTGATATTGTGTCTTGCCCTAAAGCAACTGCTCCTGGTCCGCTTGCTTCTACTCTGTTTCCTATTGCTACAGAAACTGTATTAGATGCTTCTGAGCCATTACCCATTGCTAATGAAATAGTACCGCTTGCTTCGGTGTTTTGGCCTATAGAAACTGAATAATTACCACTTGCTTCTGAGCCATTACCCATTGCTATAGAAGTATTTCCAGTTGATTGTGCTGAAACTCCAATAGCTAAAGAGTTATCTCCACTTGCTGTTGAGCCACTTCCCATTGCAGTTGATACATTACCACTTGCTGTTGTTAAATCACCCATTGCTGTAGAAGCATCACCAATAGCTTGAGTTTGACTTCCCATTGCAAATGATACATTACCACTTGCTGTTGAAGCTTTCCCCATTGCTACACAGTGACCATTACTTGCTGTTGTTGCGCCTCCCATTGCTGTTGAGGTTACCCCACTTGCTGTTGCTCCCTCTCCCATTGCAACAGAATATTCACCACTTGCTGTTGTGTTTTGTCCAGTTGCAAAAGAATAATCACCACTTGCTATTGCATTCTCTCCTCCAATAGCTAAAGATGATTCTCCACTAGCTACTGCATTGTTTCCTATTGCAATAGCAAGAGCTCCACTTGCTGTTGATTCAAAGCCCATAGCAAAACTAAATAATCCAGTAGGTGTAACATAATTCCCATAACCAATAGCGACACCATGATTTGCGGCTACACTATTACCTTGTCCTAAAACAACAGAAAAATCTCCAGTTGTATTACTAGATGCACCCATTGCAACAGAAAAATCTCCACTAGCTTGAGTTTGACCTCCAAATGAAAAAGCATTATTCCCATCTGCGTTACTACCATCACCACCAACAAAAGAGTTAGTGCCACCAGCACGAGTAGTATTTCCAAACGCTGCTGAGCCATCTCCATCAGCTTCGTTGCTAAATCCAGTCACAAAAGAAGTCTTACCGAGAGCTCTATTTTCTTGTCCAGTCGCAAAAGAAAAATCCCCCTCAGCTAGAGTTTTAACTCCAAACGCATTAGCATAATTACCAGAAGCATCTGAAGTTAACATGTCGTTAAAAATTAATGAATAATCTCCATTGCCTCTTAATATATCACCATCTCCTAATTCAGATGGGCTAGTCCATATAGCAAATCGGTCTTTTGTTCCACCCCCTGTTAATACAGATGAGTTGTCAATCTTATCCCAAAATATGTTATCGTTTAAATCTTCAGAGATAATAGCCCAATCACCAACTTCCCAGTCATATATACTTCCACCTCCTTGGGTTGGTAAGTTTGTTCCTCCTGCTACAGAAACTATCCAATACTTTCCTGTGTTAGCAGGAATTAAAGGTACTGCTGTTAAGTCAGGATTATTCATATCTGCGTCCCAAGCTCCCTGGAACTCTA
The DNA here is from genome assembly GCA_024206155.1 of Aliivibrio sp. Taxonomy (GTDB): domain Bacteria; phylum Pseudomonadota; class Gammaproteobacteria; order Enterobacterales; family Vibrionaceae; genus Aliivibrio. The sequence goes on along the minus strand of JAAGZR010000152.1, from coordinate 6,748 downwards.
GTCCAGAACCTTGATAGTTCTGCCACTGCACTGTTCCATCTGCTTGTGATACTAAAACTTGTTCGCCTGTACCTACATTATTAAAAGCATCATAAACTTCAGAATTTAAATAAATTCCTCCGTCAACAGTTAATAACCCATTAGTTGTTGTATCTCCAGCAACGAAAAGGTTTCCTGCTCCATTACCATTATCAATATATATTGTTGAACCTTGACTAACATCACATGGAGTTTTTTCTGATTCAGCGGCTGTATCTTGATATATGATTGAGTTAACTAATTTAAAAGACTCTTCCCCTGCTGTAGCAGCTGTAAAAACTGGTATTCTAAAAGAACAACCATCAAAAGCTTCGTCAATAACAAATTCAGCAATACCTCCTAAGGTAAAAGTTTTTGTCTGCCTTTCAATTGGTGTTGAATTGGCAGCAGTTCCTATTAAATAATCCTCAGCCTCAATTGGTGATTGATTTGGATACGATAAAGTATTGCTAATTTTTGCCATGTTTTATTCTTTTTTCTCGGTGACTTCTCCAGTTTGTAAATTAATTACTGACTCTTCACCATATTTTTTTATTAGTTCTTTTTCTAGTTCGACAAACTTACTTTTGATTTCTTTTATCTTGCCGATGATGTTTTCTTTCTGGAGTTCTAAGTCCCCTAATGAAATTTTAGATTGCGTAAAAGAATTGTTTAATTCTTGTAATTTACTTAATTCTTCTGATGTTAACTTTTTTGACATAATTTTAAATTTAATTTATTTTACAAAGATATGAATTTTATTCTTGATTGTTTTTTCTGGTTTTTTCCCAGCTACGACCTACAAAATATGCGCCATACACAGTAACTAAAAGGGTTTGAAATATTGGAATATATGCTTCAGCTATTTTAAATTCACCAATGTTTCCATCAGTAAAACATAATGCTGTAAATATTATTGTTAAATAAATAAGAACCATTGGTCTAATGTTCTTAGACAGAAAAGAATCTGATTGCATATCATACTTCCAGCGTTCTGTTACCTGCTGTTGTGCTTCTTTATCTGCTTGCTCTAGTATCTCCTGAATCTTTTGTTTGGCGGCTAGTCTTTCTTCATCTGTTGTTACCAAGTCATCAATAACATTACCAACTTGTTTTATAACCCCACCTGTTAACCATTGTATAATTTTTTTCATAATCCTTTGTATTCATTAGTTGCATCAAAGCTTGGACAAGCTTTTGCTGAAAAATCCCTATGGCCATGTATAACAGCTTCAGGATATATATTTTTAAGTAATTTTAATAAAGATAAAAGACTATCTTTTTGTTGATTTGTTCTGTTGTCTTCGGCTTCCCACTTTCCATCTTCTCCTCTTTCTTCTTTAACTCCTCCTGCGTAACAAATTCCTATTGAATTTTTATTCAAACCTTTTGTATGGGCGCCTGATTTTTCGAGAGGTCTTCCTAATTGTATTTGACCACCTCGTTTAATAAAAAAATGGTAGCCAATTCCTGACCACCCTCTCTTTTTATGCCATCTATCTACTTCTTCTGCGTCTATGTCGTGAGACGGCCTAGTAGCAGAGCAATGAACTATAATCTTATTTATTTTTCTTTTCATTGTAATTAATCCATATTCTTTGAGCCGTATATACTATAGACGCTGATAATAGAATTAATTTTAATACCATCTCGATGTGAGTCATTGAAATAGCTAGGCTCAGTGTGTTAAATGCGTATATTTTAAAATCCTGCACAGTCATTATTCTTTTATAAGTGTATAAATAACCTCTATATCTAACAGTGCGCTATTGCTTTGTACATAGTCTACCATAGGGCAATAATTTCTCCAGCTGTTGTTTCTGTATCAAAAACTTGAATTACATTAACAGGGAAAAACTGTCCTGCGTAAACTCCAACAAAAGTTAATATATCTCCTCCAGCAGTTTGAACTTTTACATTCCCTGGTGTTCCTATGTATAAAGCACAACCATTGTTGATGCCATCTGGGTTTGAAACATTTGGAATCAAATCAGTATCACTAGGTGTCACTAAAGCTGCTCTGTTGGCTGTTAATTTTGTATATGCCATTTTCTATTTGGTATAAGGGAATTTTCTATTTAAACTGTCTCTGCGTTCTTTACAGCCACAAGGTTTCCCTGTTACCTTGCTTACAGTATCAACCACTTTTTTTATTCCAGTGACTGTTGTTACTTTTTCTATTGTATCTCCTAAGCCTCTTGATTTCATTTCTTACAAGTACATAATTTATTTGGGCACTCTTCAATGTTTTTAAAACTTATAGCTTGCATCCATGAGTTCCATGTACACTGAAATTTACACCATACTGATTGCATCCACAATCCTAATTTTACAAATATTTTACCCATTCCTTTTTAAAATTTTTAAAACTTAGTTACAGTACAAAGATACTAATATTTTCCTTTACGATTTTTTGGCGATGACTTCGTTGAACCGCCTTTACCAGCCCATAAATTTTTACATGCCCAATAACGAGCAGTTAGTTTTGATTTGGCTGTTCCACACTTGTGACGTGCCTTGAAGCTCTTTCTTGCAGCTGCTGAATAATTATGTCCGTATCCTTTCGCTCCAAAGTGAATAAGTTTTTCTTTTCCACCCTCGCAGGCTTTAACCATACGCTTCTTACCTGCCCTATCAGATGGGCGAGGTTTGTTACAAGCCATTTTACTTTTATCTGCCATATTATTCGTTTACACAAGCCTCTAGCTCTTTTACTTTTAATTTAAGCGCATCAACATCGCTTACAACTTTTTCTTGATATTTCTCTAAATATATTAATCTCATATTTTGTTCTGCATCATCAGGTAAAGAGCCTAGTTCTCCCCTCGGCCACTTAACTCTAAACTCAGAGTTCATTTCAAGCTCAGATTCCATTCTCATCAGACTTATATTCATCTGTTGAATTTCAGCAATCAACGTAAAATAAACCGCTGCTATCGACAATAATCCTGTGCAAATAGCAATTATAGTTTTAACATTTACGTTAAACTTTGTATCTTCACTAAGCTCTGCCATGCTATGCGTTTCTTACTCTTGCCGCTGATGTATTAGCAACAAATTGTTTTCCTTTTTTGCCAGCTTTCTTTTTCTTTCTAGCTGTTGCGGCTAATTGTCTTTTTGATAAACTACGAGCTTTAGCCAATGGTAAACATCGGTCTGGATTCTTTTTATCTTTAGAAGTTCCGCATGGTCCTTTTATCTTACCATCAGTTCCTATTCTAACCCATTTCTCATCTCGCCATTTTTTAAGCTCTCCCATTATTTTCTACATTTGAGTTGTACCTGTAGAAGAACCGCCTGTATACAATCCTCCTCTTACTCCTACAGTTGGTGTGTTTGTACTGCGTTTGTTTTTTTGTTTTGGTAAAATGTATCTTTTATATTCGTCACTTCTTTTGTCTAATTTCTTTTTTGTTCCGTCAGCAGTTGTAACAACAACATACCCTTTTCCGTTTCTCTCTTTGCCTAGCTTACTCATTTCTTTTTCTTTTTATAGCTTGTCTTTGTCTTAGGCTTAGCTTTTGCTTTAGTTTTTTTTCCGTACATAATTATTTCTTTTTAGCACCCTTAGCGTAATTAGGGTCTTTACAATATTTACTAGCTGCCATATTCGCATACGCAGACGGATATTTATCAAAGGTTCTTTTTGCCCATGATATTCCTGCAGCACAAATTTTATTTCCTTTTCTTTTAGTTTTTTTCTTAGACATTAATATGTTTCTCTAAACGTTAAGTAAGCTTCCATTTCAGCGTCATCACTGGCTATTGTGCCATTTTCAACTCCACTCACATTAAGAATATCTCCCTTTGAGAATGCTATGCTTCCGTCCCAGCTTTTGAATGGAAATGTTCCAGTGTCTGCTGAGGTAAGTTGTATCCCTATTTGTGCCTGAAGTGAATAATTCGCCTGTATTGTTGTAGAAATATTAGGTGAATTTAAAGTATATAAGAATACAGTCCAGGTATCTGCTCCAACTATGTTAACTGCAGTGTTGTGAATCCATTTTGTAGTCACATTCTCAAGCACACAATCAAAAGGAATTACAAATACAGAGCTATTAGAAGAAGTAGGAGATGCTGAAGCGGCAAATTCTAAAGTGTCCCCAAATATTCCTGGAGACCCTCCAAATAAATTCTTCCATATTCCTGTCACAGTAATTCTGTTATTAACCTGAGTAGATACTTGTATATTATTACCCCCCTGTAAAGCTACAGTAATATTGCTTCCTCCAGTAATATCAGTAATGTAAGCGTTGCCTGCATCTGGACCACTTACACCCTCTAATGATAACTCAACCCCATTTACTATAGAAACAAGGTTTAATTGGTAAGTACTGTCAAGTTGTGCTGGAGCTATTTGTATATTGTCCAATCCTTTATATCCAACTACAAAATCTATATCGCTTACTGCAGTTCCTAATACAAAATCACTAAATTTTTTATTTGCCATTTTTTTATTTTTTTTATTATGGGCAGGTTTCTGGTATCATTCTGCCGTTATTACTTGCGTCTACCTCTTGTACACAAAACTCGTCAAGCTCTGTTACAATAAAACAAATATCTGGTATATTGTTATTTTTTTTGTCTTGAAATGGAATACCATTTCCATTACCTATAGCTGTACCCATTATGCGTTTCTACCTTTACTTGCTCTACTATGTTCACCAAAACTTCTCATTCCTCTAAGCTTAGTTGCAGCAACAGTTGTTCTGCTTGGGCTAGAAGTTTTCTTTTTCTTCTTTTCTTTGTCCAAAGCCGTTTGTAAACTTTTAATTTTTTTTATTGCTGCATTTCTAAAGTTGATGCTGTTATTGTCATCTTTAGATTTGTCTTCTTCTTTGGGTTTAGTTTTGTCTGACATAATTTATTATCTTTGTTGCAAAGTTACAAAATTTAATTTATGTCTATTCGAGAGTCTGACTACCTAAAATATTGGAGGGTTATTAGATATTTTATAAAAGCTAAGTACGGATTATCACAAGCCGATTTAGACATGTTGCTGTTTCTTTATTCTGAAGATTACTTCTCTAAAGACAAGTTCGGTGAGTTTGATGAACTACTATCGTGGGACGTTAATAGATTTGATAGACTACTTAGAGATGGATGGATTGAAGTATTCAGAAAAGGGACTAGAAATAGAAAAGGAATATATCAGTTATCATACAAAACTGAAAGAGTTATAAGTGGGATATATAAAAAATTAGAGGGTAAAGAGATTCCTACCAGTACATCATTTAACCCCATGTTCGCCAAGAACGTGTCATACACCGACAAGGTGTATCGAAATTTTATAATTCAAATTAACAAAGAGATTCGTGATGCAAAAAAAGAACTTTGATATTCAATATGTTCTTGACAAACTAAATCTAACTCTAGAGGAACTAGACAAGCTATCAGACACTGGACCTGTAATAGATGTTAAATCATATCTTGCTGAACGTAGAAAATCAAACATACATGGTTATGGAATGTTTGCTAAGCGTAAAATTTTAAAAGATGATTTTATTGGAATGGCCTCTATTGATAATACCTACAAAACGTATCTAGGTAGATACACTAATCATTCAGCCAATCCGAATATAGCTTTTCTATATAATCAATCAAATGATTTATTAGTAAAGGCCCTACAAGACATAGAGGCAGGAGAAGAATTATTTTTAGACTATACATCACATTTTCTTAATCCGCAGTATTTATAATACTACAACTACATCTCTTTCTTGAATCACAGTAAACTTTTCGTTTTCTATAAGCATTGTATATCCTTGACGCTTGTCGTAATAAATAACATCGCCCTTGTTTATGACCTCAACGTTAGTTCCTGGCTCTACTACTTTTCCTTTGCTGTATCTGAACTGAGACGTATCCTCAGAAGATAATAATAATCCTGATGAGGTTTTAACCTCTTCATTGATTACTTCAATTAAAATATTTTTTCCTATTAACTTCATATACTTGTATATATTAAAACATCTTCTACATCACACTTCTGTTTATCGCAAGTGTAATTACCAACTATTCCATCTCCCTCTATTCCATAGTCTTCATAGCTGTGGTCACCACCCCATCTTAAATCTGAATTACATTTAGGACATTTCATATCTACTTAGTTTCGTATGAACGTGCCATAGTTACAATAGCATTAGTGGATAGTATTGTGGTTGCTACTGACACAGCATTTAACAATGCAGTCCTAGTTACTTTGAGTGGGTCAATCACCCCCATCTTTATCAAGTTCCCATATTGGGAATTTTTTAAATCATAACCCTCACCGACTTCAGGAGGTGCAGAATAAATTTCATCAAAGTCTTTTCCTGCATTTGATAGTATCTGTCTAGCTGGTGCTTGTAATGCATACTTCATTATATTAGCAGCAATCTTTTCGCTAGCTGTGGGTGAGCAAGGCTCACATACTTCATACCCCAATGTCCAAAGAGCCATGCCACCACCAGGAAGTATGCCCTCCTCTAATGCAGAACGTACTGCACAAACCGCATCGTCCACTCTGTCGTATAGCTCTTTTTGTTCTAAATCTGTATTACCACCAACGTATATTACACCAATACCACCAGTAAGCGAAGCTATCCTGGACATGATGAAATCTTTTTCGGTTTTTGTTTTTGCTAAATCATACGCACCTTTCAGTTCTGCCACTCTACCATCAACTGCGTCTTGGTCTACAGAATCATCTTTAAGGATGACTGTTGAGCCACGTCCAACTATCACCTTG
>JAAGZR010000151.1 GCA_024206155.1 Aliivibrio sp. | reverse complement strand
TCAATATGTTGATAAACTAAATGATCAGTGAATTATGGATACGATTACAGCAATCAGTGCTGCGCTTTTTTACTTTCTTGCTTTAGGTTTTGTGATCCCAGGCCTAGCTGGCCAAAATAAGATCCAAACAAATGTAGTACTAATTTGTGCTTCATTTGCTTTACTTATGCACGCCTGGCAATTAAAAGAATTGATCCTAAATAGTTTTGGGCAAAATTTAAGTATTCTAAATGTGGCTTCTCTTATTAGCTTTATTATATCGCTAGTAATGAGTGTTTCTATGCTCAAGTTTAGAGTGTGGTTTATTTTACCCGTCGTTTATAGTTTCTCTGCCATTAACTTAATCGCAGCGACTTTTTTACCAGGGGCTTTTATTACTCACTTAGAGTCTCATCCAAGTTTATTAATTCATATTTCTTTAGCACTGTTTGCCTATTCAACGTTAATGATCGCAACACTTTATGCCTTACAACTTGCTTGGCTCGATCATAAACTAAAAAGTAAAAAGTCATTAATGTTAAATCCAAACCTTCCACCATTAATGATGGTTGAACGTCAGCTTTTCAAGATCATTCTAGTGGGTTTATTACTACTGACACTTACATTAATGACAGGCTTCACATTTATTCAAGATATGTTCGCTCAAGGTAAGGCTCATAAAGCAATCCTTTCCTTCATTGCTTGGGTTATTTATGCTGTATTAACTTGGGGTCATTACCAACGAGGTTGGCGTGGTCAAAAAGTATTATGGTTCAGTTTATCTGGGGCATTTTTACTGACTCTGGCTTACTTTGGCAGTCGTTTTGTTCAAGAGGTTGTTTTAACTTAAATTGTGGTAATCGCTCACTTTTGGCATTCAAACTTGACAGACTGATTACCAGATTAGATAAATACCCTTTAGTTACCCTTTAAAATCGAGGATCAAGACACTTGGACGACATATCAACCGGCGCCCTATTTACTTTATTAGCTATACTTATTGTTATCTCTGGTTACTTCTCAAGCTCTGAAACGGGCATGATGTCGTTGAACCGCTATCGTCTAAAGCACCTATCCAATCAAGGTCATAAAGGGGCAAAACGCGTTGAAAAGTTACTGAGTCGTCCTGACCGTCTTATTGGCTTAATTCTTATCGGTAATAACCTTGTTAATATCCTCGCTTCTGCAATCGCAACTATTCTTGGTATGCGCCTTTATGGTGATTATGGTGTGGCTATTGCCACTGGTGTGTTAACTCTTGTCATCCTTGTTTTT
>JAAGZR010000150.1 GCA_024206155.1 Aliivibrio sp. | reverse complement strand
GCTAATCAAATCAAAATGGACATTTCTATACTTGAGAAAAACTTTTCGGGCTTATATACAAACTGTAAAAGCATATGGGAAAACGCAAAATTAAATCCGGAGGAGATGAGAGTCATCAACAAAAAATAAATTCAATCTAAATCTATTTAAAAAACACCATTTTTCAACATGACAACGTTAAACCCAGCACAAATCACAGGCAACGAGGAAGAAAGTGAAAGAAACAAACTTAATGAAAATTGCAATGAATCATCTCAATCTCTTAAAAAAATATCGATTCTAATTTCCAAGGAAATGCACAAAGCAATTAAGCTTCACACGATCAAATCAGACATCAGCATCAAAGACTATGTCACCCAACTAATATTGGCAAAATTTGAAGAAGAAGGGTATAATTTAGAAAAGTAACAAAACATATAATTACCATTCAATCCTAACTTAATCATCTTAAAATTCACAATGGTTAACTTCAAAACATCACTTGTTCTCGCCTCTTTAATTTTATCTCAACAAAGCCTTTGTGCTCAAGGCCTAAAGACTACTGTTTTTAGCAGTGGTAATACAAATACAACAACAAAAGTGAGTGAAGGCAATGAAGTAATCAAAATCAATACAGAAAAACAAACGGTTATGTCTGGCGGATCCGTATCAGATACCATGTCTTTTAATTTAGCCGGCAATGGAGTAACAGGAAGTATCAATGAATTTGTTCTTGACTTGGTCAATTCAGATGACATTCAAGATACTGATGTCCCAACACAAAGTTTTGATGCTGCCCTTAATGGTATTTTAGAAGTTGATAATAATGATCCTAGCTTCTCGATCTCGGGGCAAATCAATCAGGTTTCAGCAAACATGGATTTTACTTCCAATGAGAGTGGTAATACTGAAATCACTAGGGATGAAGATTTTGTCATAGATTCTTTCACAGAATCGTTTGCATCTGAAGCCGGCAATTACAATGGACTCTAGGCTGATTAGCCATTTAAATTCCCCTCAAAATATAACTTGAAGAAGTTATTTTGCAGTCAATAAATTTAGATTAATGCTTTAATATGTGTTTAATCAATGGGGCGAGAAGAGATGTTGAGTCTCAGCAAAATTCATGAGATCATTAACCTCAAAGTCAATTGCACTCTAGCTCAAAGAGCACAGCAGATTTTAATTATTTTTTGTTCTGCAAAATTCAATTCAATACTCTCGAATAAACACAGAAACAAAATACAAATTACTCAATAGAGAGTGAAACGATATAAAGCAGAGAAAGATTCGACATACAGTCTTAGGTCATAATGTAGACAGGATTTTTGCAAGCAATAGTAAAACACGCCAGTTAATGACTGCAATCATCACGATCAAAGAAGTTATGAAAAGCTGATAATAACAGGGCAAACAGTCATGAATGAAGAATTACATTGATATTCGATATGAATCTGATTTTCCAACCCCATGCCTAAAAAGCCCTCAGTATCAACAACTAAGGCAACGGGCTTCAATGAGCCACGTACAACCTATCAATACAACTACAAAAGCAATGAGTAATAACTTCATGATTAAGCTTTATTTTAATTAAGCCATACCGCTTTTAATCAGTTTGCTGAAAGAAGTTACGGGACATTTGCAAATTCACAGCGACATATGCAAGCACCGATACCCTCAT
>JAAGZR010000149.1 GCA_024206155.1 Aliivibrio sp. | reverse complement strand
TTTTCTCGAGTGGTGGTGGGATGGGTAGTGTATCGGAAATAGGGACGAGATTCGAGGACGCTTCGCTCGAGGGACGAGTAAGGGCAAAAAGCAAGGTTTCAGGATTCAGGTTTCAGGAAAAGCAGAGCAGAGTTCAGAGGTGAGCGTGGTGGTAACAACACTTGTAATAGGGTTCCTCCCCTTGAGTGTTGAATTATTGAGGTTGATGATGTTGATATAAGGGGAGGCTAGGAGGGGTTGTTCGTGACGAGGTTGAATTTATCGTCATAATTAAAAAAACATGAGCAACCCGCTCTAACTCCCCCTTGTATTGATTATTTCGATCTCATGAGTATTCACGATAAAGGGGGAGAACCATCTTTGTCGCTGTAATCACAACGATCACCTCTGAATTCTGCAAGGGAGCTTGCGACTGATCTGAACTCTCCTCTTTCCTTTAAATATTTAGCCTTAAACCCTTGCAATCCCACCCTAAAAACCCCATTAATAAACCAAAGCCAAATCATGGCACTTTATTCTTAAATGGAACATTATCAGGAGATACGACCAATGAATATCCGTCCTTTACATGACCGTGTGATCGTTGAACGCCAAGAAGTTGAATCAAAATCTGCAGGTGGCATCGTGCTAACTGGTTCAGCAGCTGAGAAATCAACTCGCGGTACTGTTCTAGCTGTTGGCAAAGGCCGCATTCTAGAGAATGGTTCTGTACAACCATTAGACGTAAAAGTTGGCGATTCAGTAATCTTTGCAGAAGGTAATATTAAAGCAGAGAAGATCGAAGGCAAAGAAGTGTTGATCATGTCTGAATTTAACATTCTGGCTATTGTTGAATAATAGCACTCGTTGAGTAATTCATTTTTCGAACTCAACTATTCTCGATATTAATAAGCGATATAAAGACAGATTTAAAAGGAAAATAAAGATGGCTGCTAAAGACGTTAAATTTGGTAATGACGCACGAATCAAAATGCTAGAAGGTGTAAATGTTCTGGCTGACGCGGTAAAAGTAACATTAGGTCCTAAAGGCCGTAACGTTGTTTTAGATAAATCATTTGGCGCACCAACGATCACTAAAGATGGTGTTTCGGTTGCACGTGAAATTGAACTTGAAGACAAGTTCCAAAACATGGGTGCACAAATGGTTAAAGAAGTGGCTTCGCAAGCGAATGACGCGGCGGGCGACGGAACAACTACGGCGACAGTTCTTGCTCAAGCTATCATTGCTGAAGGCCTAAAAGCGGTTGCTGCTGGCATGAACCCAATGGATCTTAAACGCGGTATCGACAAAGCAGTTGTTGCTGCAGTTGAAGCACTTAAAGAGCTTTCTGTTCCATGTGCTGATACAAAAGCCATCGCGCAAGTAGGTACTATTTCTGCGAATTCTGACTCTACTGTTGGTAATCTTATTGCTGAAGCAATGGACAAAGTAGGTCGTGACGGTGTTATCACTGTTGAAGAAGGTCAAGCACTTCAAGACGAATTAGACGTTGTTGAAGGTATGCAGTTTGACCGCGGTTACCTATCTCCTTATTTCGTAAACAACCAAGAAGCGGGTTCTGTTGATCTAGAAAGCCCATTCATCTTGCTTGTTGATAAAAAAGTTTCAAACATCCGTGAATTGCTTCCAACTCTAGAAGCAGTAGCGAAAGCATCTCGTCCTCTTCTTATCATCGCTGAAGATGTAGAAGGCGAAGCACTGGCTACTCTAGTTGTGAACAACATGCGTGGTATCGTTAAAGTTGCTGCGGTTAAAGCTCCTGGTTTTGGTGACCGTCGTAAAGCAATGCTACAAGACATCGCGGTTCTAACTGCGGGTTCTGTAATTTCTGAAGAGATTGGTCTAGAGCTTGAAAAAGTCGTTCTTGAAGATCTTGGTCAAGCGAAGCGTGTAACTATCACTAAAGAAACAACGACTATCATCGATGGTGCTGGTGAAGAGACAATTATCTCTGGCCGTGTTACTCAAATTCGTCAACAAATCGAAGACGCAACGTCTGACTACGATAAAGAAAAACTTCAAGAGCGTGTAGCTAAATTAGCTGGCGGTGTTGCAGTAATCAAAGTTGGTGCTGCTACTGAAGTTGAGATGAAAGAGAAGAAAGACCGTGTTGAAGATGCGCTTCACGCAACTCGCGCTGCGGTTGAAGAGGGTGTTGTTGCTGGTGGTGGTGTTGCACTTATCCGCGCTGCATCTAAAGTTGCTGGCCTTGAAGGTGACAACGAAGAGCAAAACGTAGGCATCCG
>JAAGZR010000010.1 GCA_024206155.1 Aliivibrio sp. | reverse complement strand
TAGATTCTCCGCAAAATATTCAACCATGTCATTACGCTCAGCCTCACCATGCACGAGCACATCCAAATCTAAACGTTCTTGACGCTCAACTGCATCAGCAATATGGCCTTTCATTGCCGCAACATAATCTTGTTCATTCAACTTACCAGTACGATAGGCACTGCGTTGCTGACGAATATCTGAAGTTTGTGGAAATGATCCAATTGTCGTGGTTGGTAATAATGGTAAACCTAGTTTTTCCGCTTGGTGTTGTGCACGAACTGAATACGCTTCTGCTCGCTCTGCTAATGCAGGAGTGATAGCGGATAAGCGTTGCTGTACCGCAGGTTTATTAATGTGTTCTGCGCTCTCACGCTCACGCAGTGGTTGACTGTATTGATGGCACGCTAGAATTGCATTTTGGTTACCATCTAAAGCATCACCTAATAATGTCACTTCTTTTAGCTTTTGTTTTGCAAACGCAAACCATTGAACCGTCTCTTCCGATAATTCTGTTTCTTGTTCTAAATCTACTGGGCTATGCAATAACGAACATGAGCTCGCAATCCACAACTTATTACCCAAGGCTTCTTTTACTGGTTGAAGCCTTTCATGCAAACGCTCTAAATCTGCACGCCATACATTACGGCCATTAATCGCACCAACAGATAATACCCACTCTTTTGGTAATGCATCTATAATCGTATCTAATTGTTTAGGGTCGGCTGATATATCAATATGTAAACCATTTACCGCTAATTCGGTGATCTTATCTAAATGGTGTTCTACACCATCAAAATACGTTGTTAATAGTAACTTCACATCACTTTGAATCACTTGATAAGCTAATTTAAACGAATCCGCCCATGCTTTTGGTAGCTCTAGTGCCAGAATTGGCTCATCAATTTGAACCCATTCAACACCAAGCGCAGATAACTTCGAAAAAATTGCCTGGTAAGCGGTGAGTAAGCGAGGAAGAAGTGCTAAACGATCAAACCCTTGCTCTACTTCTTCATCATTCACCTCTTTGCCTAACCAAAGGTAGCTAACCGGCCCTAGTAACACCGGCTTAACGTTATGACCTTGCTTTTGTGCTTCTGCAATCTCATCAAAAAGTTGTGACCAACTGACAGTAAATTTATCGTCTTTAGAAAATTCTGGCACGATGTAATGGTAATTAGTATTGAACCACTTAGTCATATCCGACGCTGCTTCACCACAACCACAGCTGTTTTGAGATTGACCACGCCCGACCTTGAATAAGGTATCTAAGTCAGGAAAACCAGTATTGTGACGAGCAGGTACGTGACCTAAAAGTAAACTTGTGGTTAATACATGATCATACCAAGCAAAATCACCCGCAGTAACAAAATCTAACCCTGATGTGGATTGATCTTGCCAATGGCGCTGACGTAGCTCACTGCCCACGGCCAGTAATTCTTTTTGTTCTATCTCGCCACGCCAATATTTTTCCTGAGCAAACTTTAACTCTCGTTGAGCACCGACTCGTGGATAACCTAAAATATGAGTGACTGTTTTTCGTACTGTATTGTTTAATTTTGTTGTCATTTGTCTAATTCCCTTAGCCGTTTGGATGGCTAAACAATGACTTTTTTTCGAACTATCTACAACGTCGAATACTTCATTTTAATTATGAATTTATTTCAACTAAGCCCAATTTGATTTAAACACACTAATTTTATTTAGCCGTCTAGATGTTTACTTTATGCCCTTTTCACTTTACT
>JAAGZR010000148.1 GCA_024206155.1 Aliivibrio sp. | reverse complement strand
AAGTGTTATGCTTGAATACGGTACCGCTAACAACAACCTTAAAATGTTAATGCCATCCCAGTCAATACCTAGAAATCAATGGACGCACCTAATGATTACTTATGACGGAGGCACAACAGGTAGTGCTAGTGGTAATATGTCTAGCTATTATTCGCGGTTTAAGTTTTACGCTGATGGTGTATTGAAGTCGACAAGTAATACGCATCAAAACTTCGGCTATAGCGGCAGCATTAAAGATGAATTGTTTCAGGTAGGAAAGAAAGGCGCATCAACTTCTTACATAAGGGGCGGCGGCAAGCTTGACGAGATATCAATATGGAATAGTGATCAAAGCGCTAATATATCTAGTATTTATAGCGGTGGCTCACCTTCTGATTTATCTTTGCTAGCCACTCAACCTAAACACTGGTGGCGCATGGGTGATGGAGATGCTTACCCTAACTTACAGGACAGTGGCACAGAGGCAAGCTGTACTTTTGTAATGTATAACATGACGAGTGCAGACATTGTTAATGATGTTCCTTAAATTACATTAATGCAATAATGTGTTAAACTAGCCTTACATACACGTAGGGCTTTTTTATGCAAATTCCACTAATCAAAGGCGATAGACAATCTAAGTTAGATTATCGCGAAAACTTACCCGTCAACTTTACGTCTGTGATTAGTCAGGTAAAAGGCTCAGAGGGTTACTTGTTGTCACATGACGGGTTAACCGAGTACGCTCAAACTGGCGGAGAAGCTAGAGGCGGCGTATTCAATGATAGATTCAATAAACATTTTAGGGTCTCTGGTAGCTCATTCGAGTGCGTAAATACAGACGGTACAGTTGATACGCTTGGTGTTATCCCTGGAAGCTCTCCTTGCTCGTTTGCTAGGTCGTTTAACAGCCAGTCAATACTATCAGATGGTAAGTGGTACTTATGGGATGGAGCGACATTTAATCAGGTGCTAGATCCTGAACTCGGTGTTCCTATCGACCACGATTGGTTTTTAGGTATTTACGTTTTTACTGACGGACAAAGTGTATTCCATTCAGATATCGCTAACGAGCGCTCTATTAGCCCGTTAAAATATACATCAAGTGAATATGCTCCTGACCCTATAATCGGAGTGTCAAGAAGTGGGCATCAACAAATAGCAGCGTTTAATAGATACTCTACTGAATACTTT
>JAAGZR010000147.1 GCA_024206155.1 Aliivibrio sp. | reverse complement strand
CACTGGACAGACGGCAGCTTTGGTTACTTCCCAAGCTACACATTAGGCGCAATGTACGCTGCACAATTTATGGCAGCAATGAAACAAACCGTAGATGTAGAGAAAGCCACACTAAGCGGTGATTTAAGCCCTATTTTCACTTGGTTATCAGATAATATCTGGAGCAAGGCATCACTATTCTCAACCGATGATTTAGTCAAGCAAGCAACGGGTGACGTGCTAAATGCGAGTTTCTTTAAAGCGCACTTAGAGAATCGTTATTTGGGGTAAGAGCTAGACGTTAATTCGTCACTTTACTCTAAGTAATTAAGACAATGGATGTGGTTTTAGCTGCATCCATTTTTTGTAATTCGTTTTTGAGCATCACTTTATCCCCGACAAGGGATAAAACCCGCTTTATCCTCGATCGGGGATATCACATAATATGATGGGGTGTATGATGATTTATAATCCAAAACAATTAACTAACCATTTAAAGCTTATTAGAACCAAACACAATTTGACTCAAACAGAGCTTGCTAAAAAATTTGTTGTTAAACAATCAGCCCTCTCTAGCTTTGAGAATCACTCTGAAACCACTCAGTTACAGACACTCTTAAAGATCTTTAATACATTAGAAGTTCATTGCATTATTCAAGAGCAGGTCCCAATCTCGAAGATAATCATCTATTTATTAACTTATCGATGAAGAACCAAATACCAACCAACTGGATTATTAGTAAGTATTTACTCTGAATGATAATGGGGTACTCAATCCCAAGGGTCTTTTCGTTTTAATAGCTTTTTTATGCCTTCTAAAGCGGCAAGATCTAGAGCTGAATTTAAAGCAGTAACAAACTTTTCTTATTCGTCATCACTTAACGATATTGGTTCAGCCTGGTTTAGCATTTCGGTCCACTCTTCAATATTCACTTCACTAAGTTCATCAGCGTGAGCTGTATAAGCTGTTAAGTCATCTGGCAGCTCACCTTCGGAAATTTATTCTTATTCATCACATACAGCCTGTCAGAAGATTTGAATTAGCTACATTATAGCAAAATCAGCTAAGCGGTTGTTAAAGCGAATATGCTTAAACAAACTTCTAGACAAAAACAAGTCACATTACTCAAATGTTTTAATAAATAAAACCTACAACTCCTCAATACCCAACAGCAACTGCTCCGCTCTCTCTAAGATAACTTGCTGCTGCTCTTCTGATTTTTTTTGCCAATTTGCATAGACCATTCTGGTGCGTGGATTATTATTAAACTGCTCAATGTGTGTATGCATAAAATGCCAATACAGCGCATTTAATGGGCATGCTTTTGGTTCAGTTATTTGCTTCACGTTATAGTGACAATCAGAGCAATAATCACTCATTTTATTCACGTAGTTACCACTGGCAGCATAAGCCTTAGAGGCAACAATGCCACCATCTGCAAACTGGCTCATGCCTCGTGTGTTTGGCATTTCAACCCACTCGATTGCGTCGATATAAATCCCTAAATACCACTCATCGACTTCGTCAGGTTTAATACCGGTTAATAGACAAAAGTTACCCGTGATCATCAAGCGTTGAATATGGTGTGCGTAGGCGAAATCAAGAGACTGCTGTATTGCATGATGCATACAGTTCATTTTTGTTTTTCCTGTCCAAAACCAACTTGGCAATGATAATGACGCTTCAAGTTTATTTAGGGTTTGGTAATCAGGCATATTGCGCCAGTAGATCCCACGTACAAACTCTCTCCACCCTAGAATTTGACGTACAAAACCTTCTATCTGAGCAATATCTATGGCATCTGGGCGTTGATTAAACTCCGTAATAGCAGCATCAATCACTTGCATAGGACTGAGTATTTTTGCATTGAGAGCAAAGGATAAACGGCTATGAAACAAACTCCATTGTTTCTGCGTGAGCATATCATCAAGCTTACATGTCATAGCATCTTGAAACTTCCCAAACAACGGTAAGCAATAGCGACAGAAAAACACCAATAACTCACTCGCCTGCTGTCGATTTACAGGCCATAGTAGGTGATTATCCGCTTGTCCAATCATCGTTACATTATGACGTTCTAGGCGCTCAAGAATATCAGTGACATCGTTAGCGAATAATAAAGGCGTGGGCACACTATCAAACTCGCTCGGCTTTAATTTGTTTTGATTTGCACCATCAAAGTTCCACTTCCCTGCAACAGGTTCTCCCTCTTCCATCAGAATATTAAAGCGCTTTCTCATTTTACGATAAAAGGGTTCCATACGATGATGATGGTTCGGCTTAAACTCTTTATTAATGTGCGCTTCAGAGAGAAAGAAGTGTTCACTTTCATAAGCTTGAGAAGATATTGCTAACGACAAACAGTATTTATCAAGCATGTTACGTAAACGATACTCATCAGGTAGTTGGTACTCAAAATGGGTAATTTGGTGCTTAGCAATAAGGTGATTTAATAGATCGTCTATTTTTTCAAATGGCTTTGTATCATCTAAAGTTAAATGTATTACTCGATGTCCCGCGCTTTCTAACGCAGTTGCAAATTGTCCCATTGCCGCAAAAAAAGCACACACTTTTTGAACATGGTGTTTTACATAGACCGTTTCTTGATGCATTTCCGCAATCACATAAATCGTTTGTGGATCGCGGTGTTGAAACCATGAATGACTGGCATTTAATTGGTCACCTAAAATGAGTCGTAATCGGTCAGCTGTATCGTTCATATTCATCCTCTATCTTAAATCTTCATATGTGGATTTATTGTTCATTTTGATGTCGTGAAGACCGACAACGCCTAGAGCAATATTTAACCATAGGCCAATCTCGCTCCCATTTCTTTCTCCAACTGAATGGTCTTTGACAAACAACACATATCTTTTCTGGTAACTGTGATTTTTTCATCGCTTTACGCTCAATATAACCTGTCGTAACAATCCCCTTACCACTTTGTCATTGAGCTTAGGGATCGACTTTGTGAGTAATCATCATTCTTCCACTTGCCACTTGCTAATATAGTGACCATCGGGATCATATTGCTGGGTCTGTTTTTCAATATTAAAGTGACGTCCACCACGCGGATCTGCACCTACTCCTGCGATGTATTGCCAATTTCCCCAATTAGAGGCGACATCGTGATCGATCAATTGTTGTTGAAAATAAGCCGCACCAAAACGCCAATCAATTCCTAATTCATTAACTAGGCAACTGGCTACGATTTGTCGCCCTCGGTTAGACATATATCCAGTATTGTTTAACTCTTTCATGCATGCATTCACAAGTGGGTGTGATGTATTGCCCTCACACCATTGAATGAAACGATCATCACAATACTGTGTTACTGGCTCATGTTCAGCACCCCCTTGAAAGCAATATAATTGCGAACCTAACTGTAAGGCCAACCATTGAAAGTATTCACGCCAGAGCAGTTCAAAGCCAATCCAGTAGGTTGATTCGTTCGCCCCGTAACGTACTTCATAGTGTTTTAAGTGGTGCCAGAGTTGTCTGGCTGAAAGGTTACCAAGGGCTAGAAAGTGGCTCATTTTTGTTGAATTATCCCACCCATCTAACGCATTTCTGGTTGTTTTGTATCTGCTTGGTCTATCGGTTTCAAAGTAATCGATGACATGCTCTATTGCGCATAATTCACCGCCTTTAAATAGCCCATCATGGTGTTCTGTTTTACCGTAAACGTCGGCAGATAAAGTGTTGGCTTTTGACCATCCGGCTTCAGACATTGCTGCATCCATAATTTGCAGAGGTTGTGGTAACGACTCGAGGTTGATAATGGTGGTTTCATCAGGGCCTATAGGCGATTTTTCTACTGATTTTCTAAATTTAGAAAAAGACGCTAAATTTTTTTCTGATAATGTTAATTGGTTTGGCGAGAATAAGGTTGAATCCCAGTGTGATACAAAATGAACCTCTGGTAGTGATTGTTGAACCTTTTGCCAATGGCTTTGCTCGTAAACACCCACTTGCTGTGAATGACCAAGTAAATCAATTTTTTGTTCTTTCACTAAAGAGACAATCACTTGCTCGGCACGGCCATATAAAATATGCAACTGATGCCCGTGTTCCCGTAGCTGTGAATTAAGCTGTTGCAACGATTGATATATCAGTTGCCAACGATGATACCCTACCTGTTTGTGACCGTAATTATCAGAGTTAACCCATCTAGGATCGACCACATAAATAAAGACAATCTGATCCGCCAGTGTAACTAATGACGCCAAACTGCAATTGTCTTGCAAACGTAAATCATGACTAAACCAATACAATGCTTTTTTCATCCTCAACCTCATTATCTGATTACTAAAAATTTTACGTAATAAAGCACTTTGTAGTTCACAAAATAGATCAACTATTTCAAATCAGTTTATATTCAGAGTGATCTAGGTACGGCACTAAGTCGTAATTAGTTAGATAAAAATTGTTTACCTCCCGTAGACAAGTCAGGAGTTTCACATGGAAAACAGACTTACCATTAAAGAGTTTCTTAGAGTATTTGAGTGCGTTCGCTCATCAGGACATATTCTCAATGACAAATATGTGTTGGGTGATCTTTGTGCATGGCACGATTACGATGGATATACCTGTTGGTTGGGTTATAAAGATGTGACCGTCACTCTGATGTTTCATGGCTCTCTCAACATCGAATTTGACCACGCATCAAACTATTCTGATTTCACGACACAGTGTTTGGCAGTGATTACGGAAAATCATAGTGTTAAGGAAAGTTAGGATGAATGAGCAAGAGTTTGAAACTATTGATTTTACAAACCCCGACGAATATCAACGGTGGTCAGCGATAAATGACAATGTGATGGGTGGGATTTCAATTGGCCAGCTTTACTACGATGGCAAAACATGCCGATTTCTAGGTGAATTATCACTAGAAAACAATGGAGGCTTTAGCTCTATCAAGCGATATATTGAGCCTCTATCTAAAGAGGTAAACACAATAGAACTGATATTCACGGGGGATGGGCATACCTATCAATTAAGGCTTACCACATGGAAAAATGGTGAGCGCATTCAATACAAACACGATTTTACCACCACGAGAGGTAAACAGCAGAAAAAGACATTTCACTTACACAATTTTCAGGCTGTTTTTAGAGGGCAATTGCTTAATCACGCTCCCAAACTTGTGGCTGAGGACATCAAACAAGTTGGCTTTCTCATTACAAATAAACAAACATTGCCCTTTTATCTAAACTTGGCTCAAATTCAGTTTAAAACACTCAAAAACTACACCACTCCTCAATCCATTCCAGAATCAGCCCAAACACTTCTACCTCTGCTTTGCCGTAACAATAAAAGGCATTAAGGCCAAACGACACATTGCTTCCTAGCTCTTTTAGCTTTAATTCAACCAACTCGCCTTGTTCTACATATGGAGCCATGTAATGTCTTGGCATAATTGTCCAACCGCTCTGTTTTACTAATTCGCACAATAAATCATTATTACTGACGGTATGCATTTTTGGTGAAACCTGAATCGAGGCAACATTCAGCTTTAAGGTTGCGAAGTTCTCGGTGACGTATTGTGTTTCTAGCATCAGATTTTCGAGCCTTAAATCATCAATTAATGCCAAAGGTGAATTGACGCTTGCATAACAGCCGACTTGGATCGATTTTATCGCTTTCCATGTGACTTCTTTTTCTGCAAACAACTGCCCACGATATGGCATGATGGCTATATCGCATTCACCTT
>JAAGZR010000788.1 GCA_024206155.1 Aliivibrio sp. | reverse complement strand
TCATGAACCCAGAAAATTATCAAGTACAATTAGATGAAAAAGCAGAAGCACTGTCTGCAATGTTTTCTGAATTTGATGTTCCTGAATTGGAAGTCTTTTCTTCTCCTGCTGAAAACTACCGTATGCGAGCAGAATTTCGAGTTTGGCATGAAGATGACGAAATGTATTACGTTATGTTCAATCAAGAAACCAAAGAAAAATACCGTGTCGATTACTTTTTGCCAGCCAGTCGTATCATTAATGATTTAATGCCATTACTGACTGAAGCAGTAAAAGAAAGCAAAATTTTGCGTCATAAGATGTTCCAAGTAGACTTCTTATCCACTCTAAGCGGTGAAATCTTAGTTTCAATGCTCTATCACCGCCAATTAGATGATGCTTGGAAAGAAGAAGCAAAAGCACTAAAACAACGCTTAAATGATGAAGGTTTTAATCTAAATCTTATTGGTCGTGCTCGTAAAATGAAGATTGTACTGGACCAAGAGTTTGTTATTGAAAAACTACAAGTTAACGACGATATTTTAACTTATAAGCAGGTTGAAAATAGCTTCACCCAACCAAACGGTGTTGTTGCACAAAAAATGCTAGAGTGGGCGGTAGACTGTACTCAAAACAGCCAAGGTGATTTATTAGAACTTTACTGCGGTAATGGTAACTTCTCATTAGCTTTAGCTAAAAACTTTGATCGCGTTCTAGCGACTGAATTAGCAAAACCTTCAGTAGAGTCAGCACAATACAATATTGCAGCAAACAATATTGATAATGTTCAAATCATCCGTATGTCTGCAGAAGACTTTACCGATGCTATGGAAGGTAAACGTGAATTTAGACGCTTAAAAGATCAAAACGTAGATTTAAAAAGCTATAACTGCAATACCATTTTTGTCGATCCACCACGCTCAGGTATGGATGAAGGCACTTGTAAAATGGTTCAGGGTTATGAACGTATTATGTATATCTCTTGCAACCCTGAGACACTAAAAGAAAACTTAGAGATTTTGGGCAAAACACATCACATTACTCGCTTTGCTCTATTTGACCAATTCCCATATACACATCATATGGAAGCAGGTGTTTTCTTAGAAAGAAAATAATAGATAGAAAAAAGGCTCAGAACACTACATTCTGAGCCTTTTCTTTTTTAACTAATTAAACCTCTGTAGGTTCATCTTTCTTTTTTAAAATACCCATTTTAACGCCAACCCAAAGTAACAAGCTAAGTACGACAACAATAGAGAAGAAGTTACCTCCCATTTCTGGGTATTGTGCCTTCACAAAAGCAGAATGACCAAATAAGCCGACAAAGAAACAAGCGGCAGCAATCAACGACGTGTCTTCACTTTCAGGTTGACGTAAGTATTCTTGGTATAGACCTTGAGCAGCCAAAATTAATGCTATGATTGGAAAAATTGAAAAAGCCACTTCTGTTGCAGTAAATCCAACCCAAACAGCATTCAGAGAAAGACCAGTTATCACTGATAGCACTAATGTTTTTCGTTCATTTCTACTATTTTCATTTGTCATGCTTTATTACCTCTTATAAACATTGATTCACTGCGATCAATGTAACTGTATTCTATTGATCATTTTCTTTACGATACCAATAGGCGCCTTTAGAAAGCATTCGTAACTGAAAAATCAACCTTTCTGATAATTCTTTTCTATGCACAGCATCCAGATCTAATGCCTCAGCACCAGAGCTAAATACTAACGTTACTGAAGCCTCAGACTGCACTAATGCATCTTCACGAGGCACTCCTGTTGTGGCAACTAAATATTCGCTTAGTTCCGCGACAAAATGTTGGATCTCTCTTGCTACTGCGGCACGAAAGGCCGGTGAAGTTCCAGAGCGTTCTCGTAATAACAAACGAAATACGTTGGGGCTACTTTCAATAAACTCCATAAACGTATCAACCGATGTTCGGATCACGCTACCTTCCACCACAATTCGCTGACGAGCTTGACGCATTAGTTGGCGTAAAATCAAGCCACCTTCATCAACCAAGGTGAGTCCTAATTCGTCCATATCTTTAAAGTGACGATAGAAAGACGTTGGGGCTATTCCTGCTTCTCTCGTTACTTCACGTAAACTTAGGCTAGTAAAGCCTCTTTCAGCACATAGTAGACAAAAAGCTGCATCGATGATGGTTCTACGAGTTCTTTCTTTCTGTTGTGCTCTCACACCTTTTGCCGTTACTGGTCGCTTCACTTCTGATGCTACATTGAGATCATCAGCTTCAAATTCAGGATACATATACTTTACCGTATTTTGCATGATTTAATTTAATGGGTATCACAAACTTTCGCTCGTTCACATTATCGATTTCTATTTATCGATGTAAATAATGAAATCCATAAACCTGTCGATTTCCATAAACAACGTGATCCTCTCCACTCTATCTTACTCACTTGATTTACCAAACGAATGAAAAGGTTAAAATAGTTCACTAGCAATGTTGCGAGATTGATAATAATAAGGCGCTAATAATGACTAACTCGACCCCTACACATTCAACCCATTTTGATGCCATCGTAATTGGAAGTGGCCCAGGGGGAGAAGGCGCCGCTATGGGACTGACAAAAGCAAACCTAAACGTTGCTATTATTGAAAGAGAACCAAGCGTTGGTGGCGGTTGTACTCACTGGGGAACCATACCATCCAAAGCACTGCGTCATGCTGTTAGCCGTATTCTTGAATTTAACTCAAACCCTCTTTATTGTAAGAATAATACCAGTCTTCACTCTACTTTTTCGGATATTTTAGGTCATGCGAAAAGTGTTATTGATAAACAGACGAGAATGCGACAAGGGTTTTACGACCGCAATCAGTGCTCACTTATCTTCGGTGAAGCCAGTTTTGTCGAGAAAAATACCATCGCCGTAACTGCAAAAGACGGCTCTATCGAAACTTATACCGCAGATAAATTCATTATCGCAACGGGGTCACGTCCATATCGCCCAGCTGGAGTTAACTTCAACCATAGCCGAGTCTATGACAGTGATTCCATTTTATCTCTGCAGCATGATCCTAGACATATTATTATTTACGGCGCGGGTGTTATTGGTAGTGAATACGCCTCTATATTTAGAGGTTTAGGAGTCAAAGTCGACCTAGTTAATACTCGAGACCGCTTACTTTCCTTTTTAGATAACGAAATGTCTGATGCTCTTTCATATCACTTCTGGAACAGCGGTATCGTTACTCGCAATGATGAAAGTTTTGAAAGCATTGAAGCTAATGATGATGGTATCGTGATGCACCTTGAGTCTGGTAAAAAAATGAAAGCCGATTGCATTCTATTTGCCAATGGGCGAACCGGGAATACAGACAAACTTAATTTATCAGCGGTAGGACTAGAGGCCGATTCTCGTGGGCAACTCAAAGTAAATGGAAGCTATCAGACTATTGTTGATCATATCTATGCGGTTGGTGATGTCATTGGTTATCCAAGCCTAGCAAGCGCCGCTTATGACCAAGGACGATTTACTGCCCAAGCAATCACAAAAGGCAAAGCAGAAGCACAGCTGATTGATCATATCCCTACAGGCATTTACACCATTCCCGAAATTAGCTCAGTTGGTAAAACGGAACAAGAGTTAACTGCTGCAAAAGTCCCTTATGAAGTAGGAAGAGCGTCCTTTAAGCATTTAGCTCGCGCTCAAATTGCGGGAATGGATATCGGCAGCCTGAAAATTCTCTTCCATCGTGAAACTAAAGAAATATTAGGAATACATTGCTTTGGTGAGCGTGCCGCTGAGATCATTCATATCGGCCAAGCCATTATGGAGCAAAAAGGCGACGCCAACACTATTGAGTATTTTGTAAATACAACATTTAACTATCCAACAATGGCCGAAGCTTATCGTGTTGCTGCTCTTAATGGATTAAATAGACTTTTCTAACCGTCATCATCAACACAGGTCGAAAAGGGGATAAGCCTAACTTACCCCCTTTTCTATACAACCAAAACGTCACGCTTATCATGGTGCCGCCTACAGCAACCCATACTAGATACCATGCGTGTTCGAGGTGACCAATTACAGCAGCATCAATTAACCCTAATAACGGAATAGTGATATTTGAAAGCACCATAGGAATAGCTAGCGCTAACACCTGTCGGTGTAGAGGAAGGTTTTTTAGTGCCTGTAACATAAGCTCTACCAAGATTGAAAAGTAATCGTATTATTACTTACTTCTTTTCGAACCTAAACCTTTGCAAATTTAATTTGTTTCACTCGTTCACCAATTCATATGGATTAGCAATGGCGTTACTCTGTGCTTAAAAAGTGGAAATTTAGACAACCAACGCAGCCATACTTTCCATCGTGTACAATCATGCTCAAGAGGCGATGTCACGGATAATTTTTCTATCCACGGTAGCCATCCCGTAAAATGTTGCTTTGGCTGATATAAACCATGTTGATATTCAATACTGCCGAGCTTTTTTCCTATCATGGTATTACAGCGATCCCCCGCCACCACAAACAACACCTCTGCATGATGAAAACGACGACCCAATAACTGAACAAATTTCGCTAGCTGTTTTTCATTACATTCTAATAATGCATGCTCACAGACAATCATGACTGGTACATCGTGTGGCACGGGAAGGTTATCTACCCAGCTTTCTTCTGTTGCAGAGCCACAGCGCAAATAATAACGCTCATTGGTATGAAACAGCTTTTGTCGCCAGAGAAGATTTTCATTGATATCAAGTTCCAGCCAATGACAACGACCGTTATCTAATCGATAAAAACGCGTATCTAGACCAGCACCGACATTCACAACCCACCCCGCTGGATTAGATTTTAGAAATCGAGAAACGAATTGATCACATTGAACGGTAAGAGTGGCATGGAGTAATTGCTTTTGATCGATATCTCCAGAGAGACAGTCAGAAGAGAGGTGACAATGTCGACATGCAGCAGCTGCAATAGGATCGTAAATTAATCCGTTATCGATCATACTTTCACGGCTTCTTAACCACAGAGGTTGCAGTAGACGAGAAGGAATTTTATGGCCGAGCTGTGTCATTATCATCTCCTATGAAAGAAAATAGATGATAATAACTATCATTACCACTTGTAAAGTTCTATTTCAGAAAAACAAGCGATAATGACAATTTAATAATATTCATTCCTAAGATTATCTAAATGAATAGTAATTATACCTAAGTATTACATCCAAGTTGTACTGCGGATAACGCCAACAGCAAGACCTTCAATACTTAAACTCTGTGATGTTAAATCTACTTCAATTGGATCAAATTCTTCGTTTTCTGCATGAAGGAAAACCATGGACCCTTTACGCTCTAAACGTTTAACGGTTACGTCATCATCCACTCGTGCGACGACCACTTGTCCATCACGAACATCTTGCGTCTTATGAACCGCTAGCAAATCGCCATCCATAATTCCGATGTCTTTCATGCTCTCCCCATTCACTCGCAATAGAAAATCAGCTTGTGGTTTAAACATGCCAGGGTCAACTTGGTAGTGACTCTCTACGTGTTCTTGAGCAAGAATAGGTTCACCTGCTGCTACTTGACCAATTAAAGGGACGCCAAGATCTTCATTTTCAGATTCTTGTAAAAGAATACGAATGCCTCGAGAGGCTCCTGGAATAATCTCGATAACCTGTTTACGAGCAAGTGCTTTTAAATGCTCTTCAGCTGCATTCGCTGAACGAAACCCCAACTCACGAGCAATTTCTGCACGTGTCGGTGGCATGCCAGTATCATCAATTTTTGCTTTGATTAACTCAAAGACTTCTTGCTGTCTTGCCGTTAGCGGCTTCATAAATCACCTGTTTGTTTATACAGTTAACTGTGAGTATATACAGCTGTGCTATGCTTTGAAAGACCTATTGATTAAAAAGGCGGCAAAATTAGCGACTTTTATGTCATATTACTCGTACTATTGTGGATAATCTGTTCATTTCTATTAAAAGGCTTGACCAGTTCTGCTATTCTTGCCGTGAAATTGTAAGCAACTATATAAACCGACCGATCGGTACATAACTAAGGCGTTATTGTCATTATGTCTACAGGACACACTATTTATCACTCTTTGCTAAAATTGCCATTGTCAGTAATGGTGAAGAGTACTTCGATTCCATCGAACCCAATTGAAGACCTTAAGATCGATCTTGAGCGTCCAATCATCTATGCCCTGCCATTTCGCTCACATGTTGATTTACTGACATTACAAAAAAGTGCATTAGAACTAGGGCTACCTGACCCTCTTTCTCCGATCACGATTGATGATGTGGAATACCCACGCTACGTGTTCACATCTATCGGGCCTAAAATGTTCGATACCGATGACGACCTACCACAAGAGTCTTTAGATCTATTTAAAATCCTTCTAAAACATCACGAAGAAAACAAAGACGCGGACTTTCAACTGATCCCAACCTCAATTTTATGGGGAAGAAGACCAGGAAAAGAAGGGACGAGTAAACCTCATCTGATGCCCCTGAACGGCCCTCAAAAATTTGTAACATTAATTAAAGCAGGACGTGATTCGACCGTTCGTATCAGCCCAGTGGTATCTTTACGCTATATGGCAGATAACCACGGTTCAGATGAAGCGATTGCTCACAAACTCGCACGTGTGGCTAAGATTCACTTTTCTCGTCAAAAATTAGCAGCATCAGGCCCTAACCTGCCTAATCGCCAAGCACTATTTAATCGTTTGTTAAAATCACAAGCGATTGAAAAAGTCATTCTTGAAGAAGCTAAAACGCGTAACGTCGATGTAGAAAAAGTGCGTAAAGAAGCCATGAGCATCATGGAAGAGATCGCAACAAACTTCTCTTACTCACTGATTAAAAATGGTAACCGTATTCTTAAATGGCTATGGAACCGTTTATACCAAGGTTTAAACATTAATAACGCCTCTACCGTGCGTAAACTAGCACAAGAAGGCCATGAAATTGTGTACGTTCCTTGTCACCGTAGCCACATGGATTACTTGTTACTTTCCTATGTACTTTATCATGAAGGATTAGTACCACCACATATTGCAGCTGGTATTAACTTAAATTTCTTCCCTGCGGGCCCTATCTTCCGTCGTGGCGGAGCTTTCTTTATTCGTCGTAGTTTTAAAGGTAACCGTCTTTACTCGACAATTTTTCGTGAGTACTTAGCAGAACTTTTTGCAAAAGGTTATTCAGTTGAGTATTTCAGTGAAGGCGGACGCTCACGTACTGGCCGTTTATTGGAAGCAAAAACAGGAATGCTAGCAATGACCGTTCAAGCTATGCTGCGAGGGTTAAACCGCCCAGTAACGCTTGTGCCAGTCTATATTGGCTATGAACACGTAATGGAAGTCACCACTTACGCTAAAGAGCTGCAAGGTAAGCGTAAAGAGAAAGAAAATGCAGGACAGGTATTACGTACGCTACGTAAACTGCGTAATTTCGGTAAAGGATACGTCAACTTTGGTGAGCCTATTTCACTAAACCATTATTTAAATGAACACGCACCAAATTGGTCTGAATCAATTAATCCTATTGAGCCACAAAGACCAGAGTGGATGGTTCCCGTGGTGAATGGCATTGCCAATAAGATGATGACGCATATTAATGATGCGGCGGCTGCCAATGCATTAACGTTATGTGCAACGGCATTACTTGCGGCTCGTCAGCGTGCATTAAGTAAAGAAGATCTGACTGAGCAGTTAGATTGTTACTTACAGCTGCTACGAAACATTCCTTACTCAAGCACTGCCACCGTACCAATGGAAAGTGCTGAAGAGCTGTTAGAACATGCGATTGCTCTTGATAAGTTCGTTATTGAAAAAGACACACTCGGTGAAATTGTTTCATTAGACAGAAACCAGTCAATTCTAATGACGTACTACCGTAATAACATTATTCACCTATTTGCATTACCATCATTAATTGCAAAATTAGTGGTGCAGTCTCGTTCAATTTCTGTTGATGGCGTCCAACAGCAGATTCAAAAAATCTACCCATTCCTTAAAGCTGAGTTATTTTTGCATTATGCCGACGAAGGTTTGAGCGATGTGGTTAACCAACATATTGATGAATTAATTCGTCAAAAGTTAATCGTACTCGAAAATGGGCTTTTACAACTTAACCCAACCAATATTCGTAAACTTCACTTATTGGCTCATACTATTTCAGAAACACTACAACGCTATGCAATTGCTCTTACGCATTTACAAGCATCGCCTGAATTAGATAAGAGTGAATTAGAAGAGCAAAGCCAAATAATGGCTCAGCGTTTAAGCCGTCTGCATGGAATTAATGCCCCAGAGTTCTTCGATAAAGGGGTTTTTGGTATCTTGTTTAATAGTTTAAAAAACGAAGGTTATTTAGACAGCGATGGAAATGCAGTACTTGAAAAAGTTACGCCTTTTGCTCATGACATCTCAAAACTATTAACACCAGAGATAAAACTCACTATCCAAGCAGTAATGAACAAGGAAGATTAATTTTCTTTAAGATACAAAAAAGCCAGTATGAGATTTCTTATTGAAAGTATCATACTGGCTTTTCTTTTATCAGTAAGTCGAAAACTTAAATTAACACGCTCATGCTAATCGCAATAAAGACTAAACCACCGACATAATTATTATTTAGAAAGGCTTTAAAACATGCTTCTCTTTCGCGACCTTTAATCAACCATTGCTGATAAACAAAAAATCCTGCTGCAGCTAACACTCCCCAATAGTACACACTCGAAAGAGCTAACTGAGAACCAAGAATAATCAATAACGTCAGTACACTTAACTGCAGTAGGCCTATGATGAGCTTATCAAAACGACCAAACAAAATCGCCGTTGATTTAATGCCAATCTTTAAATCATCATCTCTATCTACCATTGCATATTGCGTATCGTAGGCAATCGTCCATAGCGCGTTAATCACAAATAACAACCACGCTTCAGGTGGCACTTGATTTGATTCTGCCGCATACGCCATTGGGATAGCCCAGCTAAATGCTAAACCTAGTACAAATTGAGGTAAATAGGTAACACGCTTCATAAATGGGTAAGCGATGGCAAGCACTATCCCTATTCCTGATAGCAGGATCGTTAACGTATTCATGGTTAACACTAATAAAAATGAACACACCACCAAAACAGCAAATAACGTAAGTGCCTCTTTAGAAGAAACAAGTCCAGAAGGCAATGGACGATTGGCGGTACGCTTTACATGACCATCGACTTTACGATCAGCAAAGTCATTAATCACACAACCCGCAGAACGCATAAATAAAACACCGAGTACAAATACAACCAGAACATGCCAATCAGGGAGTCCATCAGCTGCTAAAAACAGTGCCCACAATGTTGGCCATAAAAGCAATAACGAACCGATAGGTCGATTCATTCGAGTTAATTGCCAAAACGCCTGTGCTTTTGACATGGTCATGATTCCATTTCCTTTGAGTAAATAGGTGCATTTGGTAAAAACAATTCTGCAACCAACATTGGTTTTTCATTCATCCATAAACGAGAGCGACGAGCAAATAACTCCCCTTTATCCGTCATGACTTTTGCGACTTGTAGCTTGTCCCTATGGACACTCTTAGCGCTAAAGACCGTAATACCTAATGGTACATGACCTTGACGTGTTAAGTCGTGTGGTTGGTCTTGAAGCGATGATAGTGGAATTAACGTGCGACCATACACCCAGGAAGTCTGATCGCCCTTTAAGATCACCTTTCTTCGCAGACAAACCTCTTTGCTAAGAAGGTTAGTTTCTTCTTCGGTTAATGAACTCGGATTAATATGAGTATTATCTAAAACCGATACAGACAGCACTTGGCAATGCTGCTCTAAACGGCGAGATAATGAGTCCAGCCCAAGTAACCAATATTGCTGCCAATCGTTATGACACTTAAAGCTATCGGCTTCTTGCCACTGCACTTTTTTCAGTACAGAAGCGCACCAAGAATTGATATCTGACATATTCTCTATAACATCTCTCACATATATCGATTATATTGAGAGATAACGGTTAATTTTTTCTCACAACTGCCGACTATTGTAACAAGTAATAAAATAAATTGACTGACGAATGGATTAGAAAATGACAAAGAAATCATTATTTGCAGGGTTACTGCTAATAATTAGCCAACTTTTTGCCCCTGCAGTTTTTGCAGAAGACGGTGTTGCCCCACAAATGGGCTACTTTACACTAGCGCCAGACCTAACAACCAACTTTGTTACCCAAGGGAAAAGACTCGGTTATATCCAGATCCGAGTTGATATCCTAGTGGCTGACAATCGAGAGCTGCCTAACTTAGAGCATCACAATCCACAAATTAGAAATGCCTTAGTTGAGGTTCTAGGTCAACAACCAGAGCAACGAATTAAATCATTGGCTGG
>JAAGZR010000146.1 GCA_024206155.1 Aliivibrio sp. | reverse complement strand
AGGAACAGTAACGTATGCTCAGACTGCAATAATGGTATTAAACCAAATGCAGGCGTCAACCCGAGATCAATTACAATTAATATTTGAAGCTACAGACTTAGTTGTAGTAGCTAAAGATAACAATGGTAGAATGTTCTCAATTGGAATTTCAAGAGGTGCTTATGGATCAACATCTACAAACACTTCAGGAGTTGCATATCAAGATAGAAATGGATATGAAATTACTATTGAAGGTATCGAACCAGCTCCAATGTTTGAAGTAGACCCTGCAATAGTCGAAGCGTAGAGCTTTTACTATTAAGATATAAGAAAGGCTAGTAGAAATACTGGCCTTTTTTAGGCTTCTTTGTAAGATCTATTCTTAACTATATTAATTACTGTGTAAAGTGAAAGGTTATATTCTTTAGCTAACATACCCTGTGTATATTTTTGTGGTACGTATTTAGATCTTATTTCTTCAGCTATTTCAAAGGTTGTTGTTCTTGTAGCTTTACCTCCTAATTTAGCCGCTACTAATAATGAACCATTATCTCTAGTTACTACACCACCTACTAAGCCTCCTTTACTTGCACCTCTATTATTCATTTCAAGCCTTTGTTCTCTTGCATGTCTATAGTGTTGACCTCTTGGGTAATTCTTTTCGTCAGCTAATTCCCACTCTCTATCTCCTACTAGTTGCCAATATTCAGGTTCGTTAGGTCCTTCCATTGTTTCTATTAAGATAGGTTCAATTCCATACTTATTAATGTTAGCTCTTGTTCTTACTTCCCACTGCATAGTGGCGCCAACTTTGTGGCCTTGTATTTCGTAAAGGTAATATGTAGTCATGTTGCTTATTATTTTAGTTATTATACCGCCTATACCTAATTAGTTTCATCGGCAGACCTTTCAGGCCTTAAACCTAAAGACTTAAGTTATACTGCTGTTTGCTAAAATAGTTTCACCGGATCACAAAAAGAATATCCTTTAGTTAGTGGAAGCCGTTGCATGCTTTGCCACAAACCATCTTTT
>JAAGZR010000787.1 GCA_024206155.1 Aliivibrio sp. | reverse complement strand
TGACGTTTATCTTGGTGTACATTTTTGATAATAGACCCATCCAACTTAATCACTTGGGGCTCTAGTTTCATGATTTCATCGATATTTGAATATCCAGAACCAAAATCATCAATGATGATACGAGCCCCTAAACGTCTAAAATAATTACACACTTCTATCATGCGGTCATAATCTTGAATTTGCTCAGTTTCAAGCACTTCAAACCCCACTCTAAAAGGATTATCTAAACGTAGGATTGATGTTTCTAACAAGTCGAGAGTTCTATCACTCATTAAATCTTGTGGTGATAGGTTAATTGAAAACTTCAGATCATTATTTTGCATTATTTCAAACGAGCGAGAGATCATTTCACGGCTTAATCGAGTATATAGATGAGTCCCCTCAACCGCGGGTAAAAACTGCCCAGGAGCAAATATTTGGTCATCCTCACGGATCCGCATTAGACATTCCGTAGAGGCAAGTTGGTGTGTGTGTGATTCAAAAATAGGCTGACCATACACCAATACTCCTTGCTGTGAAATTGCTCTATTCACACAAGTTAACCAATCAAGCTGACTTTGACGTGAACGCTCCTCATTGAGAAGATCGCGAGCATTGCACAAATGGCGATTACGGCGCATCGCGATTCGACGAGCTTCTACCGTTTTTAATATTAAATCTTCAACGACAACATGAACAAAATCACGGCGACTAATAATTCCACCAGAAATAGCAACACTTAGATAATCTACATTACTGAGGCCATATGGTTCAAAGTTTTCATGCTCTAAGTCTTCGATAAAATCAGTAATGCGTTTTCGTAAAAACTCACTGTTTTTATCACTGTGGAAAATAACGCCCCATTCAGCAATACCGATGCTGTACAGCTCGATATTAGTCTCTATTTTTTCACCTAAGTGCGTATTGATATAAAGGCTAACGTCTTGCAGTAATTTATCTCCGACTTGGTAGCCATATTTCTCATTAACCTGACTTAAATTGGTTAACTTAAAAGAGAGCAAATGATCAGTGTACGCGATATGGGATAGACGCTCTTTTAATACTGTACGATTTAATAAACCAGTTCTTCTATCAATACGGTATGTTTGAATAATTCTCATCGATTGCTCGCTGATCTTTTTTTCCAGTTCAGACGTCATGATATCCAAGTCTTGAATTGAATTTTTAATCAGTGAGAACAGCGGCGTTAAATTATGTGTGCGCGGTAAGTGTGAAATGGAGGCATCAATGGCTATAGAATCAGATGATTCACTCAATGCTAGGTAAGTTAAACTATGATGAAGAATTTGTTGGTTAGTGGAACGGAAAAACTCCCCCATACCATACATTCCTTGGCATGGACCTATATCAGAAAAACTTTGTAATTCCGTTGATTCAAAACTGCTTTCGATACGAGATTCACAGTTATAAATAAAGATAGACTCTGGGCACTTTCTAGCAAGCATCAACGCCCCTTGATTCACTTGCTCTTGAGTTAATGAAGGGTGGTAATAAGAGAGCCGTACTTCATCTCCCAGCGGGACTTCTAACGTAAACTGTAAATACCCTTCTTCTGTTATCGACTCTACTGGGTTGATAATTCGTGCAGTGTCTTCTTCAAGCATAAGTGGAAATGCTTGGATTTGGCTCAAAGGTAAATTTTTACTATCTGCTAAATACTTGCAATAAAACTCATACGCAGGAATATGATCGATGGCTTTTACAATTCGACCTTCTGATGACGTAATTCGAAAACGCTTGCCGATTGGATTCCATTCTACAAAAGCTTCATACCATACCTTCAAGCTCTCGCCATGCAAGGCAATAGCAACAATACAGTCTTTGTAAAATTGTCCATTTAAAAATACCCAAATCTCATGCCCAGCATCGGCAGCAACGCCACCCGAAACGGGTACGCCATAAGGAGAATCAGAGAAGGCTTCAAATAAAGGATAGTTACTTGCCGAGCCATAACACCCAAAAGCGATCACGCTCTTAGTTTCTTGGTTCATCGACAATTTTCTTAGCAATTGATGACCGACTGTTTTCTCATCGACACAATGGAAAACATTGGCAGAAGTAATTTGGCTCGACTCAAATGTAGAGATTGAAATCACTGTGGATTGTGAATAAATAGCCGAGTTAATACTTGCGTGAATAACGCTAAGACCGATAATCTCAGCATTTGGAAAGTGCTTATTTAATACATCATAATAGGCTTCAACTTCTTCTTTGCTTTGAGATGAAAAAAGTTGAATTAAACAAGAAACACCAAATTTTATGGATAATAAGTCACACTCTTCTTGAAGTTGAACAACACTTTGCACACTGATCGAGAGGGTTTTCATTATTCATTAAGCCTTATGATTTTTCTTAAACAAAGTATAGCTTTCGCTAAAAATATATCTTCCCATGACAAAGTTTGGAATAACAACATGACCAACTTTAGCTAATTGAGTT
Organism: Aliivibrio sp.; assembly: GCA_024206155.1. Classification (GTDB taxonomy): domain Bacteria; phylum Pseudomonadota; class Gammaproteobacteria; order Enterobacterales; family Vibrionaceae; genus Aliivibrio. The sequence goes on along the minus strand of JAAGZR010000787.1, from coordinate 4,869 downwards.
GGCCATTAAGCAAATAACGAATCAGCAGAAATTACACATTTATTCCTGCCACATAGCCACTTGACCATGCCCACTGAAAATTATAGCCGCCTAGCCAACCACTAACATCCATTACTTCACCAACAAAATATAAACCAGAGACTTTTTTTGACTCCATTGTTTTAGAAGATAGCTCGTCCGTATTAACACCACCTAATGTGACCTCAGCAGTACGGTATCCTTCCGTACCATTCGGTAATACCTTCCATTGATGGATTAGAGAGCATAACTGCTCTTGCTCTTTATGATTGACTTGTTTTAGAGAACGATCATTAAAAATAGTATTATTTAATAAGGTCTCTACCACTCTCTTTGGTAAAAACTTCGCAAGTGAGTTCTTAACACTTTGATTAGGATGAGCTTCACGCATTTTATCTAATTCTTCAGACAAGTCGTCATTAGGTAATAGATCTATCATTACTTTTTGACCTGCGTTCCAATATGATGAAACTTGTAGAATAGATGGACCAGATAAACCGCGATGTGTGAACAATAAATTCTCTTTGAAGCTATCACCACTTTCTGACTCAACGATCACGGGTATCGCAATGCCTGATAACTCAGAAAACGCTTCTTTATCTTCTTTATGCAACGTGAACGGTACAAGACCGGCAGTGGTTGGTACCATAGAAAGACCAAATTGCTCTGCTAATTGATAGCCAAATGGCGTTGCACCAAGTTTTGGCATCGAAAGTCCCCCCGTTGCAACAACCAAGGACTCACATTCAATAATGTCTGAGTCTAATTTAAGAGAGAAACCAGAGTCTTGTTTAGTAATATCAGAGATAGCGCAACGATAACGGTAATTAACACCCGCCAATTCACATTCTTTAAGCAGCATATCGACAATCTCTTTGGCTGAATCGACACAAAATAGTTGTCCATGATCGCGCTCTTCAAACTCAATACCATATTTAGATATCATTGAGATAAAATCCCAATTGGTATATTGAGATAATGCGGACTTAACAAAGTGAGGGTTCTTGCACACATAGTTATTAGCCGTGACATCATAGTTAGTGAAATTACAGCGACCACCACCAGAAATCAGGATTTTTCGTCCTGGTTTTTTAGCATGATCAATCACTAATACGCTACGGCCTCGCTTACCCGCTTCTGCTGCACACATTAGTCCGGCAGCACCGGCACCGATAACCACTACATCTACTTTTTTCATGTCACTCTACCCCAAATTCAATTGGCAGGGAGTGTACTATTATCAGCGCTAGATGCCCAAACTAATTACGAAGAAAAACACCGCCACACTCACAAGCAATAACGCGCTAGAGAGCATAAATAGATAACGAGCTTTCTCACATTTAAAAACAAAAAGGGTGTCGTAATGGTCAAGATACTCTTCTTGCCATAAATATTGAAAGAGTTTGGTTTGCTTACCAATGTTACCGTGGGTTGTAAAAAATCCACGACCATCAACTTGTTGGTAAAGCAGAGGGTGCGCTTCTTTCATCACAAAAAGAAGGGTTTTTAATGTACTTAAATAACGGATAATGTTAATCCCCGTTACTGAGAATAACGCTAATAATATAAGGTCGCCACTTATCATAATCACCTCGACATGCTTGTCTGTGTGCCTGATAAATAACGACCCTTGGTGTACTTACATTACCTGTAGACTACTACATTGCAAAGATTGATATTTATCCAGCAGTGCTATCCATAATAGATGTAGAACCAGATTTCGCTAATACCGCTAAATCTTTATCGATAAAGAATAAAGCCTTACCGTCTTCACCTACTAAATCAATTTTATCTAAAATACCTTTGAACAATTTCTCTTCTTCGTGCTGTTCAGCCACATACCACTGAAGAAAATTAAACGTTGAGTAATCTTGTGAAGTAAATGCCACATGCGCCAATTTATTGATCTCTTGTGTGATCATTTTCTCATGTTCAAGCGTAGTACGAAATACATCACCTAGACCAGAAAACTCTGATTGCGGTGCCTCAATCGCGCCTAAAATTGGCATTGCGCCTGTCTCACTAACATAAGTAAATAAACGCTGCATATGTTCCATTTCTTCGGCAGCATGAGCTCGGAAAAACTCCGCCGCACCATCAAAACCTTTATCTTCACACCAAGCACTCATCTGTAAGTATAGATTAGATGAGAAAAATTCTAGGTTAATTTGTGCATTTAGATGATCAACCATCGTTTTAGCTAACATATTCCCGTCCCTTTATGAGCAATATTATTCAAACATGATAACAATTCTATCATATCTCGCTAGCCAACAACTTATTCAATAATCATCAATCAGAACGAGATCTGGACGACAAAAAAAGAACAGATCTGGTGCTAATCTATATTTATAAACAAATTTCATATTGGATTAATTAGGAGAGACATCATGAGTTACCAACATATTCTCGTTGCTGTCGATTTAACAGAAGAGAGCAAATCTTTGGTTACTAAAGCCGCTAAATTAGCAAAAGCGCTAGAGGCTAAAGTGTCTTTTATTCATATCGATGTCAGCTATGCTGAGCTTTACACAGGCTTAATTGATATCAATCTTGCAGAAACGCAACATCAGGCAATGGAAGCTTCAAAAGAAGCTATGAAGCATTTAGTCGCGTTTGCAGAGTACCCAATCCATAAAACGTTAGTAAGCAGTGGTGATTTGAGCAATGAGCTGTCTGAGGCGATTGAAAATCTTGATGTCGATCTCGTGGTTTGTGGTCACCATCAGGATTTCTGGAGTAAGTTGCTGTCATCAACCAGACAAGTGATTAATACTTGCCCAATTGATGTTCTTGTCGTGCCGTTTAAGGACGAATAAAGTTAGCTATTTACGAGCTAAATATTTACAAGTCAGCATATTTAACAAGCAAGGTGCGGCTAAATTACATAGCCGCATTGACGTAGACATCAAAACGGTTCTTTTTGGTCTCAATTGCCATTGATGGCTTTTGGTTATCAAGCCACTCTGCGTAATCTGGACGTTTCACCACAACACGTTTCTTTGCCATGATTAATGCTGGTGCTATTAATGCATCGGCATCATTGTCTGCGCCGACTAAAGATTGAAAAACTCGCATCTCTTTTTTCACTAATGCGCTTTTCTTTTTATTCTCTGGGTGTGGATACATTGGGTCAAGATAAACCACATCAGGCTGCTCAAAATCATCTTGTGCCATCAATTGCGCTAACGCATCATGACTTGAAGCGTGAAGTAAAGACATACGCTCTGATACCCACCCACCAATTTCTAGATCTTGTTTTGCACGAGCTAAGCCATCATCAAGTAAAGCGGCAACCACTGGGTGACGCTCTACCATCTGCACTTTACAGCCTAATGAAGCCAGTACAAACGCATCTCGTCCTAGCCCTGCTGTGCCATCAAGAACAACGGGCGTTGCCCCTTTATTTAAGCCAACCGCTTTGGCGATAGACTGGCCTTTACCACCACCGAATTTACGACGATGTGCAACGGCTCCTGAAACCAAATCAACAAAAATTGCACCTAATTTGGGTTCATCACGTTTACGAAGCTCTAGCTTCTCGGTCGTTAGAACCAAAGCAAACACATTATCTTGGTCATGCGTTAATCCCCAGCGAGTGGCAATGGCCTCTAACTCAGGTTGACGGTTTGGGTCTTCACACAATAACGCTATTTGCACAGGGTACTCCAACAAGCTTAATCAATTAGGAACAGCAATCGCCTATGGTAATGGATATTGATAAAAACGACTAGATAAAGTGCTCGCTGTACTGAGTATCTTGAGGTAATTTAAACATTGGATAATAAAATACTCACCACGCTAAGGACGCATCATGAACCAATCCAATAAACTCGACGATCTCGACCGCGATATTTTACAAGCGTTGATGAATGATGCTCGCACTCCTTATGCTGAATTAGCAAAGCGCTTTAATGTAAGCCCTGCCACTATCCATGTTCGTATTGAGAAAATGAAGTCAGCTAAGATTATTGAAGGTACCGAGGTTATCGTTAACCCTAAAACGTTGGGTTATGACGTCTGTTGTTTTATTGGGATTAACCTATATGCGGCTCGTGATTACCATTCTGCCCTTGCTAAACTAGATGCGTTAGAGGAAGTGGTTGAGGCGTATTACACTACGGGCGCTTACAATATTTTCGTTAAGTTGATGTGTAAAAACATTCATGAACTTCAGTTTGTATTGATTGATAAGCTACAGGCGATTGAGGAGGTTCAATCGACGGAGACGCTGATCTCGTTGCAGAACCCGATCAGTCGGAATGTAAAGCCGTAAAGACTATACGCTACGCTAACTAGAACGCTTCGCTCTAGAAACTATAGAATCAAAAGCACTAACGATGTAATAAATACGATTCACATCAACCATACTAGCTCTTATAGCCTCTAGTTAGCGCAGCGTAAGTTTCTAGTTATGTATAACCAACCCCTCCTAACCTCCCCTTATATCAACATTACTAATCTCATTAGTTTCTCTCTCAAGGGGAGGAACAGTATTGTAATCGTTGTAATTACAGCACCAAAGGTGGTTCTCCCCCTTTATCACTCAATCATTGATGTCGACCAAGTCAATACAAGGGGGAGTTGGAGGGGGTTGCTAATACCCAAAGCTAAAAATAACAAATCCTGAAACCTGCAAGCGAAGCGTCCTGAAACCTTGCTCTTAAAAACAAAAAACCGCAGGTGCATTAACACCTACGGTTTCAAATGTTCAAAAAGATCACAGCGCTTTTTAGATAACTCTAGAAAACTGCTGCTGACGCGCACGGTCTCGCAAGTACTTATCAAAACACATACAAATATTACGGATCAGTAAACGACCACGCAGTTCAACATCAATACGACCTTCGT
>JAAGZR010000009.1 GCA_024206155.1 Aliivibrio sp. | reverse complement strand
TTATGTTGACGCTTTAAGTGATAAAAATTTTGTATTTCCACAAGCGCTACCATCTGCAACTTGGGTGATTCAGCACAATCTAGGAAAATTTCCTTCAATAACAGTAGTAGATACAGCTAATACGGTTGTATATGGAGAATATATATTTAATTCAATAAACCAAACAACATTAAACTTTTCATTCGCTTTCGCTGGTAAAGCATATTTAAACTAAAAAACAAACAAAAAACAACAATGGCTATTCAATTTTTAAACTCAATAGATTTAAACAATATACCAGCTGAAGGGTTTGCAGTAGAAAATTTAGCTACTGATCCAAGCGTTTCACAAGAAGGTAGTATATATTACAACACTAGTACAGATAAACTAAAGGTATACACTGGAGCTGGCTGGATTGAAGTAGGAGGTGGTGTTACTGAACTTACTGTTTCAAGCGGTACTTATGTTTCGCTAACAGATGCTTCAGCTGCTACAGGCAGCGTTGATCTCGGCACTGTTGATCTTAGTGCGGTAGATGGAACTTCAACTACTACAACTAGATTTTTGAGCAAAAACAATACTTGGGACGTTCCTTCTTATACAACGATAGAAACTACAGACGGTACGTATATAGATTTAACACCAACTACAGCGACAGGAGGAGCTGTAACAATAACAGCCGACATTAGCGCTATAGACGGTACGGCTGGTGCTAATGAAAGATATTTAACTAAAAATAACACCTGGGCAGAAATAGCTACAATACCTGGAACATACACGTGGACTGTAGCTGGTAATACTGGTAGCGGAGCTGTTGTCTCTGGAGATACTATAACTTTTGCTGGAGGTCCTAACTGTACTACATCTTATTCCTCGGGTAGTAACACACTTACAATAAACTCAGATAATACTACATATGACCTATCAGTTCCAACAGGTACTACAGCTATAAGGTTGGCTGCTACTGGTCCTTCTTCTAATGATGATGTTATTATATCTGGAACAACTAACGAAGTAGATATTACTAGAATAGGAGCTCAAGAGCTTAGAGTTGGTTTAACAGATGATGTTACTATAACAGGTGAGCTAACAGTTTCAGGTACAGGTCAATCAAGTTTCGGTGGTCAAGTTACAATACCAGCAACACCAAGTGCTGGAACTGATGCTGCTTCTAAATCTTATGTCGACGCGTCGGTAGTTGGTAATCTTGTTTATCAAGGTGGTTATAACGCCGCTACCAATACACCTGATCTTGATTCTAGTCCAAGTGCTAGTATTAAAAAAGGTTGGACATATACTGTGACTGCTGACGGTACTTTCTTTACAGAACAAGTAAGAGTAGGTGATGTTCTTATTGCTGAACAAGACGCTCCAACTGCTTTAGCTAATTGGACTACTGTTCAAAATAATATAGACTTAGCTGATCTAAGTACTGTTGGTATAGGTAATGTAAATGCAGGTGGCGCTATTGATGTTTCTTATGCAAGTGGTACTGCTACTGTTAGTGTTGAAGATTCAACACCTTCTAATAAAGGAGCGGTTATTGTGGCTGGTGGAACTGGTATTAACGTTGCTTACAATGCAGGCACGGCTACAGTAACAAATACAGGGGCTTTAGGTGATAGAGTCTCACTAACAGGCGGTAGTCAAGCTGGTGGTTTAACAACATTTACATACGATGTTACTAACTCTTTTACAGGTGCTAGCGCTATAGATGTTAAGTGCGAAGTTATAAGTTCTGCGGGTGAAACAGTATACGCAAGCGTAACAAGGTCAGGCGCAAATTTAAGTGTTGAATTTGTAGGTTCAATATCTAACGGTGCTTATGAAGTGTTACTTACATATGTAGGATAATTAATATAACAATAAAATAAATTAAATGGCAATTAACTTTTTAAATAACGTTTCGGTTGTTGAAACCGCAGCATTATCTTATACAGGTAATAAATTTGTAGTGCTAGATTCCGGTGTTTTAAAATACCGGACTGGCGCTCAAGTTAGATCAGATATTGGTGCAGGCACTGGAGACATTACTGGTGTAACAGCTGGTACTAATTTAAACGGAGGTGCAACATCTGGTAATGCTACTTTAAATTTAGATTCTGCTATTGAATTAACTTCTGTTCAATATGGATCAGGAGTTACTCTTTCAGAATCTTCTGACAGAGCGGACTTACTTTATATTAATAGTTCAACTTCAAGCTGGGGCGGGCTTCAAATTGGTAATACATCAAACGAGTTTATATTTTCTTTGATGGGTGATGGATCTATTGGTGGTATTTACGATGATCAAAATAATGATTGGCTTATTCAATGGACTGAAAACTCTGAAGTAAGATTATACCACAACGCGTCAGAACGATTAAATACATCTTCGAGTGGAGTTACTATAACTGGTGACTTAACGGTTACGGGCGGCGATATAGTTTTAAACGGAACTGGTAGAATACAAGGTGTAGACACGGTAAGTTCGGGTACTGATGCCGCTAACAAAACGTACGTTGATACTGCTATTGCAGGTGTACCTCAAGGTGATATAACAGCAGTAACAGCTGGAACTAATTTAACAGGTGGAGGAACAAGTGGCGCAGTTACCATAAATATGGCAACTGGCGGTATAGGTTCTGGAACATATGGTTCTACAGCTAATGGTACTAAAATAGATAATATAACTGTAGATGCTTATGGTAGAGTAACCGCCATAACTACAGGAGCTACAGGTAGTGGAAACGGAACGGTAACAGGCTCAGGCAATACTAATTACGTTTCTAAATGGACAAGTAGTTCAGCACAAGGCAACTCCACTATATATGATAATGGCAACGTAGGTATTGGGACGCCTAATCCGTCAAATCCATTGCATATAAATAGTGCGTATCCGCAAGTTAGATTGCAATCTACGGATGATTCAACCTATACTACAATGGGTTCAGGTAATAATTATATGGTTTGGGATATAATTAATCCAACCGGAAACACATATGAATGGCGAAGCGGTGGCGGTGCACAAATGACAATCACAACTAGCGGTAACGTAGGAATCGGGACTGCCTTTCCAGCCGCAAAGTTAGAGGTTGAAGGTGGTGATCATTTATTGCAATTAAGCACAACGTCTAGCAGCGGAAGCCCTTATATTTCATTCAACCAAGCTGGCAGCAGAAAATCTTATATTCAACATCAAGACAGTGGCGATACGTTAAAATTAAATAGTGAGTATGGTGGTATAGATTTTTACACAGGTACTACTGAAAAAATGACTATTCAATCTGACGGCGATGTAGGAATAGGGCTAACTTCTCCTAGTTCTAAACTTCACGTAAGAAAAGCCGCAGGTCCACTTAGTAGTTTTAACAGCAATACAATAGGTATTTATGAAACTAGTGGGCCAGGATACGTCAACGTAGTAACAGGCGCGACATCAACAGGTGAATTATGGTTTAGCGATAGTTCTGAAGGAAGAGGCCGTGTAAGATATAACCACTCAGATGACTCGTTGCAATTTTGGGTTGCTAATGGTGAGAAATTACGTGTAGGAGTAAGCGGACAAATTGGTATTGGCGGTACTAACTATGGATCATCAGGTGATGTGCTTACTTCTAATGGTTCTGGATCTGCTCCATCTTGGCAAGCTGCTGGAGGAGGTGCTTCTGTTACATCAGGCACGTGGACGCCGTCTGTTACGAAGTCAATGACCACCACCGGACTTTACCCACCTAATGTAACTCAAGCCGGATATTATGAAAAAATTGGGGATAATGTTACAGTATCTTTCCGACTTGGTTTTAGAGCGTTTAATGCAGCGGTTAATTGGACTCTAACTAATATAACTAACTTGCCTTATACTGTTCAAAACCTCGATAATAGTGGATATGCAACATCCGTCCAGTTTTTAACGTACAACAGCATGTCGGCTAATACCACTACGGATGCTGCTTATGTTGCTGCTGGAACAACTAATGTTATTTTTACTGAAAGTGGGAATCTCACTCAAACTTTTACTTTACCAGCATATGGCATTTCGTTTGTTACAGGTGTAGTAACATACAAAGCATCTTAATTAATATATTTTAAAATAAATAATAATGACACTAAATAAAAATAAAATATTAGATAAAATAGAGATTGTAGGCGATTTTAAAATAATTCAATTACAATATACAATAGAAATAACAGAAACCGTTGACGAAGAAATTAAAATTGTATCTTCTTCAAAAGAAAGAGAAACCTACCAGCCTAATTTATCTATTGATAATCTACCTGTAGAAATTCAGGATTATGCTAACATAGCTTGGACAGATGAAGTTATTGCTGCTTATAATGAGCATATAAACTCAATAATTTAAAAAATAAATAGCAACAAAATGGCAATAACATATAATTGGAATTGTAAAACAGTGGACGTACACCCAACAGAAGCAGACCACACGGATGTAGTATACAACGTGCACTGGATAGTAACAGGAGTTTCAGATGAGCTTAATTCAGAAGGAGATCCATACCAGTCAACTAGTATCGGCACACAAACTGTAGCTTTAAATCCTGAAAGTGAATTTATTCCTTTTGAAGACTTAACAAATGAAACAATTGTTGGGTGGACTAAAGAAGCTATGGGCGAAGAACAAGTAAGTTCTATAGAAGCCGGTATACAGCAAGCTATTGATTTAGAAATAAATCCTACCTCTGTAACTATGACAATAGGAGATTAAGTAAAAATCACTAAAACCAAGTGAGTATATAGAATATACCCGGCCAGGGAAATGGCAAACCAAATAGTAATTTAAAACCAAAACCAATGACACTATTTTACCAGACTCAATCGTGGAGTAGTCAACCACAAATAAGTGAAGAAACCATCAACCTTTGGAAGCATGTATCTGAAAAGAAACACTGGCGTATAGTCCAGCTACCAAACGGTTTCTACCAAACAGAATACCTAGATCCAAAAAAAGAAGATTCTTGGATCGACGTAACGAGACGCGAAACCCTCGAAGGAGCTGAGCAAGCAATAGACGCATCAATAGCGCACTACGAAAAAAAGCTTGGTTACTTACGCGGACCACAAGTCGTTAAAACCTTTGAATAAAATTATACAATCAAATTAAATTAAATTAAATCATGACTGACAAAATTGTCAAAAATCTTAACTTTGGTCAAGAGGCTAAGGATAAGGTGTTTAAAGGTATAGATAAATTAACAAAGGCTGTTAGCTCCACACTTGGGGCTAGCGGTCAATGTGTAATACTAGAAGATGATCAGGGTAAACCTGTGATTACAAAAGACGGTGTAACTGTAGCAAACGCTATTACACTATTAGACCCAGTAGAAAATATGGGTGCTACGCTTCTAAAGGAAGCTGCTAGAAAAACTGTTCAAGAAGCTGGCGATGGAACAACAACGGCTACAGTACTAGCGCACTCAATTCTAACTGAAGCGTATAAAAATATCGATAAAGATAATATACGTAATATTAAAAACGGTATAACAAGTGCTGTTGATAAAGTAATTGATTACTTAGAAAAAAAGGTTATTGCGGTTGAAGGCGGTATGCTAGATGATGTAGCTACTATTAGTTGTAACAACGATGCTGAGCTTGGTAAAATAATCGGTGATGCTTTTAAAGCTGCTGGTGAAAACGGTGTTGTTATAATGGAACCTACAACAGAAGACAAAACAGAGTTTGAACTTGTCGATGGTGTGCAATACGAAAAAGGTTTAACAAACTCTCACTTTGTAACAAGCAAAGAAAAACGTATAGCAGAGCTTGACAACCCACTTGTATTACTAATTGAGTCACCTATAGAATCTGTACGTAAGATTCAGTCGGTACTTGAATACGTAATTAAAAACAAAAAGCCTTTACTTATTATTGGTGATTTAGAAACCGAAGTGTTAGCTACGCTAGCAATGAATAAGGTTAAAGGTAATATAAAAGTAAATGTAGTAAACGCACCTACATACGGTATAAACAAAAAAGACACAATGTCTGACTTAGCTATGCTAACTGGTGCTACTGTTATCAATGAAGATCTCGGTGATGACTTAGACGTTATAAACCCAGACTTCCTAGGATCATGTTTTAAAAGCACAACTAGTGATACAGATACAATACTTCAAGTAGATACTTCTACTGACGAGATAAAGCGTTTAATTAATTCAGTTAAAAAACTAATATCTAAAGCTAAAGCTCCCGGTGAAATTAT
>JAAGZR010000145.1 GCA_024206155.1 Aliivibrio sp. | reverse complement strand
GGCCAATACGTCGTCTTCCTCGACAACCTGTATAGAGCACTGGCTGAGGTTGAGCCTTACACCCCTGACCCTGATCCCTTAGAGCCTGTTGAAGAGCCACCATTCCCAAACAGGGACTTCAAGGATTGGACATTAATTACTATTCCAGATGAAGAAGAAAGCGACGGAGGACCAATTTAACGATCTGCATAATCTAGTCACTAAAGAGTTCCTTGCCCGTATCAAATCGGGTGAGGCTACTACTGCTGACTTAAAAGCAGCTTGTGATTGGCTCAAAACCAATGACATTAGTGGTGTTGCCTTTGAAGGTAACCCACTAGATAAATTAGCAACACTCATGCCAAAAATAGACCCTGAATTAGTGCAGACAAGACTTTATGGCAAGCGCACGTAACTACAAGAAAGAGTATGCCGCTAGGTCTGACAAGATCAAAGCATACCGTAAAAAGAACAAAGTAAAGGACAAGATGCGTACCCGCGCTAGGCGGAAGATGAAATGCGGTAAAGGCAAAGAAGTTGACCATAAGGACAACAACGCCATGAATAACAACCGCAATAATCTCAAATGCATCTCCCGTAAAGCCAATAGGCAGAAGGGAGCTAAGAAAACTAATTCTAAGCGTTAATCCACTTATGAAAGCAATCCAAGATTTACTAAATAAACTTGGTATTAGAAAGAAGAAGAAACCTAGGG